>NZ_JBHRYH010000003.1:0-1878 GCF_042648905.1 Vogesella amnigena
CCCCTTCGCCCTTCGGATGTTCTCCTACAAGCTACCGGGGCACACCTTCTCCCGAAGTTACGGTGTCAATTTGCCGAGTTCCTTCTCCTGAGTTCTCTCAAGCGCCTTAGAATTCTCATCCTGCCCACCTGTGTCGGTTTGCGGTACGGTTCTCGTATAGCTGAAGCTTAGTGGCTTTTCCTGGAAGCGTGGTATCAGTCACTTCAGGTCCGTAGACCCTCGTCATCACGTCTCGGTGTTGAATGAAAGGGCGGATTTGCCTACCCTAACCACCTACCGGCTTAAACGACCTATTCCAACAGGCCGCTGACCTAACCTTCTCCGTCCCCACATCGCACTATACGAAAGTACGGGAATATTCACCCGTTTCCCATCGACTACGCTTTTCAGCCTCGCCTTAGGGGCCGACTCACCCTACGCCGATGAACGTTGCGTAGGAAACCTTGGGCTTTCGGCGAGCGGGCTTTTCACCCGCTTTATCGCTACTCATGTCAGCATTCGCACTTCTGATATCTCCAGCATGCCTTACGACACACCTTCACAGACCTACAGAACGCTCCCCTACCACGTGTACAAAGTACACATCCGCAGCTTCGGTTATCAGTTTGAGCCCCGTTACATCTTCCGCGCAGGACGACTCGACCAGTGAGCTATTACGCTTTCTTTAAATGATGGCTGCTTCTAAGCCAACATCCTGGCTGTCTAGGCCTTCCCACCTCGTTTACCACTTAACTGATCATTTGGGACCTTAGCTGGCGGTCTGGGTTGTTTCCCTCTTGACGATGGACGTTAGCACCCACCGTCTGTCTCCCATGCTCGCACTTTCCGGTATTCTGAGTTTGCCATGGTTTGGTAAATCGCAATGACCCCCTAGCCATAACAGTGCTTTACCCCCGGAAGTGATACATGAGGCACTACCTAAATAGTTTTCGGGGAGAACCAGCTATCTCCGAGTTTGTTTAGCCTTTCACCCCTATCCACAGCTCATCCCCTAGTTTTGCAACACTAGTGGGTTCGGACCTCCAGTGCGTGTTACCGCACCTTCATCCTGGCCATGGATAGATCACTCGGTTTCGGGTCTACACCCAGCGACTGAATCGCCCTATTCGGACTCGGTTTCCCTACGCCTCCCCTATTCGGTTAAGCTTGCCACTGAATGTAAGTCGCTGACCCATTATACAAAAGGTACGCAGTCACCCCACTAAGGAGGCTCCCACTGTTTGTATGCATCCGGTTTCAGGATCTATTTCACTCCGCTCCCGCGGTGCTTTTCGCCTTTCCCTCACGGTACTGGTTCACTATCGGTCGATCACGNGAAGGGGCTCCCACTGTTTGTATGCATCCGGTTTCAGGATCTATTTCACTCCGCTCCCGCGGTGCTTTTCGCCTTTCCCTCACGGTACTGGTTCACTATCGGTCGATCACGAGTATTTAGCCTTGGAGGATGGTCCCCCCATCTTCAGACAGGATTTCGCGTGTCCCGCCCTACTTCTCGTACGCTTAGTACCAGGAATGCAATTTCGTGTACGGGGCTATCACCCACTATGGCCACACTTTCCAGAGTGTTCCACTATCGCAATCCTTATCACGTACAGGCTCTTCCGCGTTCGCTCGCCACTACTTACGGAATCTCGGTTGATTTCTTTTCCTCGGGGTACTTAGATGTTTCAGTTCTCCCGGTTCGCCTCCATGCGCCTATATATTCAGCGCAGGATCTCCTTGCGGAGGGGTTTCCCCATTCGGACATCAGCGGATCAAAGCTCCATTGCCAGCTCCCCGCTGCTTTTCGCAGGCTTGCACGTCCTTCATCGCCTGTGATCGCCAAGGCATCCACCAGATGCACTTAGTCGCTTGACTCTATCATTTCAGATACCTTGC
>NZ_JBHRYH010000004.1:0-530 GCF_042648905.1 Vogesella amnigena
TTTTGCTCAACATCGGGAAGTAGACTGGGTTTGTAGCTCAGCCGGTTAGAGCACCGTCTTGATAAGGCGGGGGTCGTTGGTTCGAGTCCAACCAGACCCACCAGTTACCTAGGGGGATTAGCTCAGCTGGGAGAGCACCTGCTTTGCAAGCAGGGGGTCGTCGGTTCGATCCCGTCATCCTCCACCACCCACCCAATGCAAACAACAACCTATTCGAAGGTTGGCCGCAAGGTCCTTCGAGTGAGTTTCTGTTTGCGTTGTAAAACGCCCGATCTTTAACAAATTGAAGAAGCCAATTCAAGCGGCGAGATGAACGGATAAGTTAACTCTGATCCGAACAAATCGTCGACTTGGGTAGAAGATTGTATCAAGTGCTGTGTACGCCTTAGTGCGCAGCACCACGCAACACTTTGTCATGAAGTACTGCAAGGTATCTGAAATGATAGAGTCAAGCGACTAAGTGCATCTGGTGGATGCCTTGGCGATCACAGGCGATGAAGGACGTGCAAGCCTGCGAAAAGCAGCGGGGA
>NZ_JBHRYH010000005.1:0-245184 GCF_042648905.1 Vogesella amnigena
TGTCGTCGTCAGCAGAGGAGGCGAACTATACCCATCGCCCCGAACCGCGTCAACAGCGAATTGCACGAAAAGACCAACGAATTCGACAAGTCGTTGATCTGCAAGGCAGGTAAAAAGCAAAAAAGCCTGGCCGCGGCCAGGCTTTTCCAGTTACGAGCAATCAGCGCAGGCTTTCCAGCTGTGCAGGAGTGAGCATGGTTTTGAGTCGCACCTGCTCGATACCGTGTTTCTCACGGTGACTGAGCCACCAGATGGCGCCTTTCTTGACGCTCCATAGCAACGGCTGCTCGGACATCAGCGTAGCGGCCAGGCGGCCAATATAGGGTTGATGCCCGACCAGTACGATGGTCTGCCCCGGTGCTGGCCAGTTGATGGCTTGCAGTACCTGCTCGACGCTGGCATTGGGGTTGAGTGCCGGCAAAATCTCGTAGCTCTTGGCCAGCAGTGCTGCGGTCTGCTGTGAGCGGCGAGCCTCCGATGCCAGCAGGCGGTAGCCATCCGGCAGCTGCTTGCGCAGCCAGTGCGCCATATTGCTGGCTTGCTGCCGGCCGCGATGGGTCAGCGCCCGTGCCAGGTCGTCACTACCCTCTTCGGCCTCGGCATGACGCCACAGGATAAGGTCCATGATATGCCTCGTTATCTTTGTTCTATGGGCAGGCAGTATGCCTGCGCGCTGTTACGGTAATAGGTAATGCACCAGCAGTGGCGCCAGTAGCGCGGTAAACAGGCCGGTCATCCCCATGGCCAGACCGGCGAAGGCACCGGCAGTTTCCGATAGCTGGAATACCCTTGCTGTGCCGATACCATGCGCCGCCACTCCGGTGGCCACTCCCAGCACCACGTCATCCTTGATACCGAATAGCTGGGCCAGCGGCCGGGCAAATACCGCGCCGATAATGCCGGTAACGATGACAAACGTTGCTGCCAACGCCGGAATGCCGCCCAGCACCTCGGCCACGCCCATGGCGATGGGGGTGGTAACCGAGCGCGGGGCCAGCGACAGTAATACCTGATGCGGCAGACCGAACAGTTGGCCGCACAGTACGGCCGTAGCGACACCCGCGATACTGCCCAGCAGGATGCTGCCTAGAATCGCACCTGCATTGCGCCGCAGCCGACCGAGGTTGTTATACAGCGGTATGGCCAGCGCCACAGTAACCGGCCCCAGCAGGAACTGGATGAAGCCCGCCCCCCGTTGGTATTGCTCGAAATTCATGCCCAGCGCCAGCAGCGTCAGCACCACGAAGGTAGCGCCCAGCAACACGGTGTTGACCAACGGGTGCCCGTGGTAGCGGCGACTGAACACCAGCGCCACACGATAAGACAGCAAGGTAAGCAACACACCGGTCAGCGGCGACTGGCGCACCCACTCCAGAGCAGCAATAGTCATGTATTCCCCTGTGTACGGCGACTAAGCCAGTGCATGGCCAGCAAGGTAATCAAGAACGTGGCCAGCGTGGACAGCAGCAACACGGCAGCCATCGCCAGCGGGTGGGCGGACAGCAGCGGCCAGAAGGCGAGGATGCCGACGCCGGCAGGAATGAACAGCAGCGACATGTGCGTCATCAGGGTAGGCACATTGTGGCGCAGTGCGGAAGGCACTTCCTGGCGCAGCAGCAGGGTGACAAACAGCAGCAGCATGCCGATGACGGCGCCCGGTACCGGCAGCCCGAGACTACGTGCCAGGACTTCGCCGACAAACTGGTAGCCCAACAGCCAGATAAACGTTTCGATCATGATGTCATCAATTACGGAAAGAGGTGACTCGGCACCGCTATGACGGGGGACAGCCGGCGGCGCGTTTTGGCATAATGCGCGCCATGACTACCCTACCCCCATGGTCCGACATCTTGCCACCGGCTGCCGCCACCCTGGCAGCCTGTATCGGCACACAAGGTTCATTGACGGAATACCTGATGGCCACTGGCCGGCCGTTTGCCGTGCAAGTACTGGCACAAGGCGAGGCAGTCGTCCTGCCGGACGAGCAGGAAATATTGCAGGTTAGCGCAAACGCCACAGTGTATGCCAGGCACGTTTGCCTGACACTAGCGGGAGAACCCGTGGTGGTGGCACGCAGCGTGACGCGCCAGGACTGCCAGGTGTGGCGGCCGATACTGGAACGCGGCGCGCGCTCACTGGGCTTCACCCTGTTTGGCGGCCTGCCCGAGCTGCAACGCGGAGGCCTGCAGTTCGCACAAGTCAGCGACCCGCACGGCTTGCAGCGGTTGGCCGCCACACAGGATGACCGCGCCAGTCACCTGGCAAGGCGCTGTCGTTTCGCATTGCACGATTCACCCCTGCTGGTCTGTGAAGTGTTCCTGCCAGCGCTGGAGAAATATCTGACATGACACACGCCGTAATGAAAGACCGCCTGCAGGTATATGGCCAGCTGATGCGGGTGGACAAACCTATCGGCACCCTGCTGCTGCTGTGGCCAACGCTGTGGGGGCAGTGGCTGGCGACACAGGGCCGCCCCGATCCGCTGATCCTGCTGATCTTCGTGGTTGGCACCTTCCTGATGCGTTCTGCCGGCTGCGTGATCAACGACTATGCCGACCGCCACATCGACCTGCACGTGGAGCGCACCAGCCAGCGCCCGTTCGCCCGTGGCGCGGTAAGCGAGAAGGAAGCGCTGCTGTTGGCCGCAGCCCTTGCCTTGCTCAGCCTGCTACTGATCCTGCCACTGAACAGCCTCACCCTGCTGATGAGTGTGCCGGCAGTGCTGCTGGCGGCCAGCTACCCGTTCACCAAGCGCTTTTTCCCGGTTCCGCAGGCGTATCTGGGCATTGCCTTCTCGTTCGGTATTCCCATGGTGTTTGCGGCTGAAACCGGCAGCGTGCCGGTAACCGCCTGGTGGCTGCTGGCGGCCAACCTGCTGTGGACGGTAGCTTACGACACTGCCTACGCCATGGCCGACAAGCCGGACGACCTGAAAATCGGCATTCGCACCTCGGCCATCACCTTTGGCGACCATGATGTCAGCGCCATCATGCTGTGCCATGGTCTGTTCATCGGCATGATGCTGCTGCTGGGCGTGGATCAGGGCCTGGGCCTGCCCTACTACGCCGCGCTGGCGGTGTCCTGCCTGCTGATTGCCAAGCAGTACACCGAGATCCGCACCCGCGACCGCAAGCTGTGCTTCAAGGCCTTTCTGGACAATAACCGTGTCGGCGCGGTGATCTTTGCCGGCATGGTGCTGGACTTCCTGCTGCGCCAGGCTGCCTGACAGACTGGAGCCCCGGAAAACAGGCGCAGCGGATTATTCGCTGCGCCTGTTGCATTTTGAAACGGAATCAATTGATACCGCTGGCCGCAAGCGTGGTCTAAGTTGAAACAGACGGCCGGCGTCTGGCCGCGTGTTCCAGGACAAGGAGGCGCATATGCTAAACGGTATCTATCAAGTACGGCTGACCACCAGTGACGGCCATGTCAGCGAAGGACAATGGGTGGTGGACGAACAACACCTCAGCGGCAACGACCAACAGGCCCGCTATCAGGGCAGGTTGCTGCTGTCGGGTGAACATGTGGCATTGCGACTGGACGTACAACGCAACCCGGAGTCACAACACACGCTGTTCGGCCCCGCCAGCCACTACCTACTGGCACTGAACGGCCACCTGCGGCGCGACAGCAACAACTTCGACTTGTCCGGCTCCATCGAACAGGTGCCGGGCATATTCGCCACGCTCAGCGGCCACTGGGTTGGCGCGTTGAGTTAGGCAGGCGCCGTCTCAGTCGTCTTCTGTCCCGGTCTGCAGCCGACCATCCAGCAGGCGGAACTGGCGTGGGCAGGTGTTGGCTAGCCGCGGGTCGTGAGTCACGATCAGGAAAGTGGTGCCTTCTTCGCGATTCAGCTCGTGCAGCAGGCCGAACACCTCGGCCGCGGTCTGGGTATCGAGATTGCCGGTGGGCTCATCCGCCAGCACCAGCCGTGGCCGGTTCATCAGCGCCCGCACAATGGCTACCCGCTGCTGCTGGCCACCGGACAGCTGCACCGGCCGCTTGTGCGCATGTTCCGCCAACCCTACCCGTTGCAGCAGCATCTGCGCCCGCTGCCGGTCGGCGCTACTGATGCGGCCAACGCCGGCCAGCATCGGCATCAACACATTCTCCTCGGCGCTGAACGCCGGCAGCAGATGGTGAAACTGGAAGATGAAACCCAGGTAGCGGTTGCGCAGCACCGTGCGCGCCGCATCATCCAGCTGGCTGGTGGCCTTGCCAGCCAGGCTCAGTTCACCCTCGGTGGGCGGCTCCAGCAGGCCGATGATGTTCAGCAACGTGGACTTGCCGGAGCCGGACGGCCCGAGCAGGGCGGCAAAACTGCCTTCCGCCAGCGCCAGATCAATGCCGTGCAGCACCTCTACCCGGGGTGAGGCACCACCGCCATACGACTTGCGTATACCTTGCAGCAACAGGACATCAGCCACGGATCGCCTCCACCGGGTCCAGCCGCGCCGCGCGCAGCGCCGGCATCAGCGCCGCCAGCACGCCCACCAGAAAGGCAATAATCGCGGTGCTGATAAACAGCTCGCTATCCAGTTGCGCCGGAAACAAGGGCGAGCCATCGGCCGTGCGGGCGATATGGGTAAAGCCGATCGCCAGCCCGGCACCCAGCAGCGAGCCGAACACCGCCCCCACCATGCCGACGATGCCCCCCTGCAACAGAAACACCCCCAGGATGCGCCAGGCCGGCGTGCCCATGGCGCGCAGAATGCCGATCTCGCGCTGGCGCTGCACCACCGACACCACCAGCACGCTGGCAATGCCCAGCGCCACGGCAAAGGTAACAAAGATGCGGATCATCAGGCTGGAGGCGCTCTGGCTTTTCAGTGCCGTCACCAGCTGGCCGTTGCTGGCCTGCCAGCTGTCCGCCTTCAGGCCCGTAGCCAGTGCCAGGTTGGCCGCAAGAGCTTCCGCTTCGAACAGCCGGCTGGTCTTCACATAGATTTCGGTGATGTCCAGCCGGTAGCCAAGCAGGGTCTGCGCACTGCGCAGCGGCATCAGCACCCAACGCCGGTTCAGATCCTTGATGCCGAAATCCAGCACTGCCGTCACCTGCACCGAATCCTGGCGGCCACTGGCCGACTGCAGACGCAGGCGACTGCCCGGCGTCAGCCCCAGCTCCTCGGCCAGCTCCTTGCCTATCATCACCTGACCGGTAGCCAGCTGCAGTTGCCCGGCCACCAGTTTGTTATCCAGCCGCACCACCTGCTGGTAGTCAGCCAGATTCACCCCCATCAACGACACCGAATTGCGCACCCCACCCTGCTGTGCCACGCCGGGGCCGGCAGCCATCGCTGCGGCAGCAGTCACCGTGGGGGTACGCTGCACGGCCGCCAGCAGCGGCGCCCAGTTGCTGATGGTGTTCACCCGCTGGGTACGCTTGCGCACATCCGGCAGCGCGGTAACACCAGGCGCCGGCTGCAGCACCGGCCGGTTGTCGCGGTCCGCCGGACGCAGCACCACGTGCGCCTGGCTGGACAACGTGCGTTCGATGATATTGGACTGCAGGCCATTGACGATGGCAGTGATGTACACCACCACCGCCACCCCCACGCATACGCCACTGAGGATCAGCGCGGTCTGGAAGCGCCCCTCGCGCAGCAGCCGCCAGGCCACGATCCAGACGAAGTTCATGGCTGCACCCGCACGCGCTGACCATCCCGCAGGCTGGCAGCCGGAGCCGGCAGCACCACCTGCTCACCGGCACGCACCCCGGCCTGTACTGGCAGCTCGCCGGCAACGGCCATGCCGGTACGCACCTGGCGCCAGAACAGATGCTGGTCCACCACCACCGCCACCCGGCCGTCACGCACGGCTGCCACTGGCAGCAGCAGCGTCTGCCGCGCCGCACCGGTGCGAATCTCCGCCGATACCGTCATGCCGCTTTTCAGAAAACCGGCTGGCTGGGTAAGCTGCAGCTCCACTTCCACCGTGCCGCTGTCCTGATCCACCCGTGGCGACACCCGGCTCACCCGCGCCGCCACCGGCCGCTGCGGGAAGGCATCCGCCAGCACGGCAGCGGCCAGGCCCACCGCCAGCTGGCCGACATCGCGTTCGTCCAGCTCCAGCAACACGCGCGGCTGGCCGGCGCTGGCAAACAGCAGCGCCGCCTTGCCGGCGGTAAGCACATCGCCGATTTCCACATCCCGCCGCAGCAGCACCCCATCGCTGGGCGCGCGTATTTCGCTTTGCCCCAGGCGCACCAGATTCTGCTGTCGCAGTGCCTGCAGCTGCGCCACGCTCTGGCGTGCGGCGTCGCGGCTCAGGCGGCTACTGTCCAGCGCAGCCTGGCTGATGAATCCCTGGGCAAACAGCTGCTGCTGGCGCTGCCACTGCCGTTCGCTCTCGCGCAGCGTGGCCTGTGCCGATGCCAGCTGCGCCTCGGTCTGCAGTTGCAGCGCACGCAGTTCGTCCGGCTCCAGCCGCAGCAAGGGCTGGCCGGCGCGCACGCTGTCGCCGGCCGCCACCGGCGTAGCTACCACCCGTCCGGTAACAGTGCTGGACAGAGTGCTTTCCAGCTGCGCCTCCACCCGCCCGGTGCTGACTACGCTGAACTGCACCTCTTTGCTGCGCAGTGTCAGCACCGTTACCGCCGGCGGCAGCAGCCACCAGGCCAATGCGGCCAACAGCAGGGCTGCCAGCAACAGCCACCACAGCCACTTCGCGCGAATGCGTTTCATGCCTTCCCCTTGCCAGCCGGTAATGTGTGACCGCACGACAGCGCCACGGCGAACATGCCGTGCGCAATCGTGAACCGGCTCTTAACAATTTACTGTCATCAGCGCGTATTGTAATCAGCCACCGTCGCCACGGTTTATCAGATATGAAACAATCGGCCGGAATTTGACTCACCACAGGATACCCAGCATGAGCTTTGCCGACATTCTCGCCACCCTGCCCGCCATCGACGGCATTGCCGCCGTGGAACTACTGGATGCCAGCGGCAACAGCGTGGCGCGCCTGGAAAACCGCCCCGGCACCGCCGGCTCGGTGCGCGTCTACCATGCGCTGCATGCCCGCTTTGGCAGCATCAACCAGGCCGCCGCCAGCGAAGGCCTGGCGCTGTACGCCGAACACACCGCCGATGCGCGCGCCTTTCCCGGCAAGCACCCGAATATCGACCGCCTGCTGGCGATTGCCGAACAGGGTGCCCCGGCGCTGAGCCTGCGGGTGATCGCGGCCTGATCCGCCTGCTTTCTACAAACAAAAAGCCCGCCGGAATTGGCGGGCTTTTTGTTGAACTGCTTGCGGCCAACGTTGGCCGCAAGGTTTGGCTCCAGTTTACACGTCCTGCCCTTCCACAATCCCGTCATGACTGGCAGCCTTGCCCGGCAGGATCATGTTCAGGATGATGGCCAGCAGCGAGCACAGGCCGACGCCGGCCAGGCCGAAGCTGCCGAATTTCAGCTCCAGGCCGCCGATGCCGGCGGTGAGCACCACCGAGATGATTACCAGGTTGCGCGGCTCCATCAGATCCACCTTGGCTTCGATCAGTGTCTTCAGGCCGATGGAAGCGATGGTGCCGAACAGCAGCACCATGATGCCGCCCATCACCGGCATCGGGATGGACTGCAGCAAGGCGTTGAACTTGCCGAAGAAGGCCATGGCGATGGCGAACAGCGCCGCCCAGGTCATCACCACCGGGTTGAAGTTGCGGGTGATCATCACCGCGCCGGTCACCTCGGCATAGGTGGTCACCGGCGGGCCGCCAACCAGGCCGGCAAAGCACACGCCCAGGCCGTCGCCAGCCAGGGTGCGGTGCAGGCCCGGGGTCTTGGTGTAGTCATTGCCGGTAACGCCGCTGATCGCCATCACACCACCGATGTGCTCGATGGCCGGGGCAATCGCCACCGGCAGCATGAACAGCGCCGCCGCCCAGTTCACTTCCGGGCTGTGGAAGGCCGGCGCCGCGAACCAAGGCGCATTGGCCACCTTGGCGAAATCCACCATACCCATGAAGGCAGCGGCGATGTAGCCAACGATCACACCAGCCAGAATCGGCACCAGCTTGAACATGCCGCGCGCGTAGATGGACACCGCCACGGTGGTGGCCAGCGAAATGGCGGCCAGCAGCAGCGAAGTCTCGTACGGCATTACCTGGTTGCCACCGGCACGGCCCATGGCCATGCCGGACGCGGCGCCAGCCACGCTAAGGCCGATGATCATGATCACCGGGCCGATCACCACCGGCGGCAGCAGGCGGTTTACCAGCTCCATGCCGCGCCAGTGCACGATGGCGGCAAACACGAAGTACATGAAGCCGGCACAGAACAGGCCGAACATGGTGGCACCAGGGCCCCAGGTCTGCATCGAGTAGATGATGGGGCCGATGAAGGCAAACGAGGAGCCGAGGAAGATCGGCACCTGGCGGCCGGTGCACAGCTGGAACAGCAGCGTGCCGACGCCGGCACCCAGCAGCGCCATGGCCGGATTCAGTCCGGTAAGCAGCGGCACCAGCACCAGGGCGCCAAAGGCAACGAACAGGATCTGGGCACCAGATACCGCCGTCTTGAGTTGTTGGAACATGTGGATTCCCTATTGTTATCGGTTAGTGGAAGTGCGTACTGCGTCTTGCCTGGCGCCAGTACTGTCGGCCTCAGCGCAGCCAACAGCTATTGAACAGGCGCTTGCTGCTTGCGGCCAACTGTTAGACAGTGCAGTACATCACCGCCTGCGCAATGATGTTGTTCTGCTCTGCCGCCAGCGTGCTGTGCTGGCGGAAGTCCAGCACCATCGCCTGCACGCGGTGATAGGTATCGAAATTGGGCAGCGGCCGGTAGGCGACATCCACCCCCAGCCGTGCGGCCAGCTTCTTGATGGTGGTGGGCTTGATGCACACATGGTGCTGCGGGTCGCTGTAGGCCAGGAAGCAGGTCACCAGCGGCCACTTGGCCGGGTTGGCATTGCCGTCGTTGCGGCACAGCTGCAGCACCTCGACGAAATCGGCAAAGCTGGTCTCGTCAAAGCAGTACAGCAGCGCATGCAGTGCCGCCACGAACGGCCGGTGCACATCGCTGAACGCCAGGTAGTTGCGGAACGCCATCTTCTCGAAGGTGCTCACCGTAGTGCAGCGGCCCACGATCTGACGGCAGGTGTCGACTACCGCCAAGGTATTGCCACTGTCGATGGCTGCGCGCAATACCGGCTCGGCCAGGCCTTCGCGACACAGCCGCATCACGCCTTCGATGCTGCGGTGCTTCTTGCCCAACGCCAGCCAGGCTTCGTCCTGCAGCCCGTGTGGAAAGCGGGCGAGAAAGTCGGCTTCGATCTGTCGGTATGCGTCCATGGCTTCCCCCTTGCGGCCAACGTTGGCCGCAGCAGTGCTGGCTATCAAGCGTGCCCCATCAGGCGTGTTTGGTACCGAAGATCTTGTCGCCGGCGTCGCCCAGGCCCGGAATGATGTAGCCATGCTCGTTCAGGTGGCTGTCCAGCGAGGCAGCCACGATCTGCACGTTCGGGTGCGCCGCGTTCACCGCTTTCACGCCTTCCGGCGCCGCCACCATCACCACCGCCTTGATCTGTTTGCAGCCATTGCGCTTGAGCAGGTCGATAGTGGCGATCAGCGAGCCACCGGTAGCCAGCATCGGATCGATGATCATGGCGATGCGCTCGTCCAGGTTGCCGACGAACTTCTCGAAGTAGGACACCGGCTCCAGGGTTTCCTCGTTGCGCGCCAGGCCCACCACGCTGATCTTGGCCGACGGTACCAGGTCCAGCACGCCATCCAGCATGCCGATGCCGGCACGCAGGATCGGCACCACGGTCACTTTCTTGCCCTTGATCTGCTGCACCTCGATCGGGCCGCACCAGCCTTCGATGGTCACCGGCTCCAGCTCGAAATCACGGGTGGCCTCGTAAGCCAGCAGGCGTGCCAGCTCCTGGGTGAGCTGGCGGAATTTCATGGTGCTGATATCGCCTTCGCGCAGCAGACCAAGCTTGTGCTGTACCAGCGGGTGATTGACGACGGTAATGTTCATGGCGGTCCAAACCTTGCAACTGGCGCCACCCGGCTCGTAACCGGCTGCGCGCATTCTGGATACGGAAACCGGCAGGCGGATACCTGCCGGTACGGATTTGGGGCGGCATTTTACAGGCAAACGCTTGTTCGCGCGCTGCGGGATGGCCCTTGCCTTATGTGATAGCCGATTTTGTGGCGCACATTTGCGCCGGCACAAACAAAACGGCCCGCACAAGGCGGGCCGCTTCGACGTAAGCATCTGGCGATCAGGCTGCCAGGTCTTTCAGCATTTCCTGCAGTTCGCCGGCCTGGTACATCTCGTACATGATGTCCGAGCCACCAACGAATTCGCCCTTGATGTACAGCTGCGGAATGGTCGGCCAGTTGGAAAATTCCTTGATGCCCTGACGCACGTCGGCATCGGCCAGCACGTCTACGGTCACGAAGTCGTTCACGCCACAGGCTTTCAGGATCTGCACGGCCCGGGAGGAGAAGCCGCACTGCGGGAAAGTGGCGGAGCCTTTCATGAACAACACTACCGGGTTGCTGCTAACGGTCTGCTGGATGGTGTCTTGAACGGACATGATTTTCCTTTGCTTCGGTCTGGCGCCGGGGCATTACCCGACTAATTCAATAAGTTATTTTAGGCCCGCTTGCCCGCTCGGCTCAAGCCTTGCGTTGCAGCACCGCGGCAAAAAAGCCATCGCTGTTATGCAGATGCGGACGCAGGCTCAGGTAGTCGCCGGTATCCAGGTCGATCTTCTGCTCGGCCAGCAGCGTATTGGCCGGCAGCAGACTGAAGTCCGGGTTGGCCGCCAGGAAGGCCTCGACAATGTTCTGGTTCTCCGCCGGCAGCAGGCTGCAGGTGGCGTACACCAGACGGCCACCGGCACGCACCAGGCGGGCGGCGGAAGCCAGGATGGCGGCCTGCTTCACATTCAGCTCGGCCACGCTTTCCGGGCTCTGGCGGTATTTCAGGTCCGGGTTGCGGCGCAGGGTACCCAGGCCGGAACACGGCGCATCCACCAGCACGCGGTCGGCCTTGCCGGCCAGGCGCTTCACCTTGGTGTCGTTCTCGTGCGCGATCAGCGTGCTATGCACATTGGACAGCCCGGAGCGTGCCAGGCGCGGCTTGAGGTTGGCCAGGCGCTTTTCCGATACGTCGAAAGCGTACAGGCGGCCGGTAGAAGCCATCTGCGCGCCCAGCAGCAGGGTCTTGCCGCCGGCGCCGGCGCAGAAATCCACCACCATCTCGCCACGGCGGGCGCCGGTGAGCAGGCCCAACAGCTGGCTGCCCTCGTCCTGTACTTCGATGGCGCCCTGCACGAACAGCGGGTGCTTGGACAGCGCCGGCTTGCCCTTGAGGCGGATGCCCAGCGGCGAATACGGTGTCGGCTCGCATTCGATGCCGGAGTCGCGCAGGTACACCACCGCCTCGTCGCGGCGCATCTTCAGGCTGTTGACGCGCAGGTCCAGCGGCGCGGCAGTGGTCAGGCCCTTGCCCAGCGCCACCACTTCGCCCTCGTCCTGCTCGGCCAACATACCGATCACCCAGCCAGGCAGGCCGGAACGCACCGCCAGGTCTGCCGGCAGCTCGGCGCCCTTGATGCTGGCCAGCCACTCGCTTTCGCCTTCCTTGGTGACGGATTCCAGTTCGCGCAGATTGCTGCCGCCGATGCGCACCAGCGTTGCCAGTGCCAAGCGGCGGGTGTTGATGCGCGGTGCGCACAGGTGGCGCAGCAGTTCCAGGTGGCGCAGGCAGGCGAAGGCGGTTTCGGCGATCAGGTGACGATCGCTGGCGCCCAGCTTGTTGTTCTCGCGGAAGAAGGCGGACAGCACGACATCGGCCGGACGGTCAAAGCGCAGCATGGCATGCAATACCTTGTCCAGCTGCTCGAATTGTTTAGCGCTTACTTTCATTTCTCAGCTTTCTTGGCGGCTGCTTCCACACGGTCTGCCCCGCCAGTTCGATCAGGTTGGCCCGTAGTTCGTAACGCGCATCCTTGCCCACGCGCAACACACGAATCGGGATATTGGCGAAATCCGGCGCCAGCCAGAATTCGTACATTTCATCCGGTTGCTTCACCCGCACCACCACGGCGCGGATATTGCCATCCCCGGTATCAAAATCGGTTTCACCATCCGGCTTCAGCAGCATGCGGTACACCTTCTTGCCGGTGGTGATCTGGATCGGCGCGTCGCCCATATTGTCGCCACGCAGCGCCAGCTGCACCCCCAGGCCCAGCCAATCCTGGGCGCCGGCCTCAAGCGGCTCGCTCTTGTCGGCGTTGCGGTCGCCGTAGCTGAGTACGCCCGCCGACCAGTCGAAATAGGCACGCTCGCGCGGCTCGCCATCACGGCTGGCCTCGAAACGCTCCGGCTTCAGCCCCTGCTTGCCGACACTGCCCACCGTTTCATAGTGCAGTTTCGGGCCGATGGCCGGTACTACGTCGGTAAGCAGACTGTAGCTGCCACCCTCGCGCTGCCACACCATATTGCCCTGCCCGATCAGTATCCCGGAGGTCAGCAAGCCGTACTGCACGCGCGCCGACTGGGGGAAGCGGCGTATCGGCTTGTCCGGCTTCACCGTGTCCTGCGGCGGTGCCTCGGCCACGGCACTGCTGGCCGGCTGCTGCGCCATGCTGGCACTTGCGGCGTGCTTTGCTTCTGCCACGGGGGCGGAGGCTGCCACTGCGGCAGCCGCCACCGCCAGCGGGGCCGATGCCGCCTGATCGCGTGGCGTCTTGCGTGCCGGCTTCGGTTTCGGCCGTGCCGCCACCGGCTGCGAAGCATCGCCACCGTCCGCGCCCAGCGTGCCGGGCAATGCCGGCATCTGCAGCGCCGGTGCCGAGGCTTCGTCCAGCTGCATGGTTTCCAGTTTGGCGGTGAGCTGGCGCAGCTTGGGGTCGTCCGGCATCTCCACACTGTCGAACGACACCAGCCCGCTGCCGAGCATGGTCAGGTGCGCCAGCAGCGAGAGGACAAAAGCCAGCAGCATCAGCCGGCGGGTGTTGGGGCGGAGCTTTTTCAACGCGGCGCCGGTACCAGCAGGCTAAGGTTGGCCGCATCGGCGGCTACACCGGCAATGCGACCGGCGTTGATCGCCAGCTCGCCGGCCACGAAGCGGCGTACCGCGTCCGGGTACAGCTTGTGTTCCTGCGCCAGCACGCGGGCAGCCAGGGCGGACTCGCTGTCGTCGTCCAGCACCGGCACCACTGCCTGCGCCACGATGGGGCCGTGATCCAGCTCGGCGGTGACAAAGTGCACGGTACAGCCGGCTACCTTGCAGCCCATGTCGATGGCGCGCTGGTGGGTGTGCAGGCCGGGGAAGGACGGCAGCAGCGAGGGATGGATATTCAGCATGCGGCCTTCGTAACGCGCGGTGAAAGCCGACGTCAGGATGCGCATGAAGCCGGCCAGCACCACCAGATCCGGCTGGAAGGCATCGATTTCGGCAGCCAGCTGCGCATCGAACGCCTCGCGGCTGGCGAATTGCTTGTGATCCAGGCCCACGGTGGCGATGCCACGTTCGGCGGCCCAGGCGAGGCCGGCGGCGTCCGGGCGGTTGGCAATCACCGCGGCGATGTTGGCTCCGGGAATATTGGCCTCGACAATGGCCTGCATATTGGAGCCGCGGCCGGAAATCAGGATGACGATGTTTTTCATGATGCTGTGGCTAGCCGGCGCAAGCGCCGTGAAACGTTGGCCGCAAACCTGCTGCGGCATGCCGGCGGCATCACTGGCCGCCAAATGAAAGCGCCGCCAGCAAGGCCAGCGGCGCTGTCTGCCCAGGGAGCTTACGCCACCTGGGTCTGGTGCTCGTCGCCGTTGCGCGCGCGGATCACACCGATGCGCGATACGGTTTCGCCCTGCTCGGTCAGGAAGGCAGCCGCGGCGTCGGCATCGGCCGCGTCCACGATTACCACCATGCCGATACCGCAGTTGAAGGTGCGGTACATTTCCTGGGCATCGACATTGCCTTCGGCCTGCAGCCACTGGAACAGCTTGGGCAGCTCCCAGCTACCGGCATCGATCTGCGCCACGGTGTTTTCCGGCAGCACGCGCGGGGTGTTTTCGGTAATGCCGCCACCGGTGATGTGCGCCATGCCCTTCACGTTCAGCTGCTGCATCAGTGCCAACAGCGGCTTCACGTAGATGCGGGTCGGGGCGATGATGGCGTCACGCAGGGTCTTGCCAGCATCGAACTGGGCATCCAGCTGCGGCTGGGCGCGCTCGATGATCTTGCGCACCAGGCTGTAGCCGTTGGAATGCACGCCGTTGGACTTGAGACCCAGTACCACGTCGCCCGGCTTGATGTCGCGGCCGGTGATGACCTTGCTCTTTTCCACCACGCCGACGGCAAAGCCTGCCAGATCGTATTCGCCCACCGGGTACATGCCCGGCATTTCGGCGGTTTCGCCGCCGATCAGCGCGCAACCGGCCTGCTCGCAACCTTCGGCAATGCCTTTGATCACGTCGGTGGCCTGGGCCACATCCAGCTTGCCGCAGGCAAAGTAGTCAAGGAAGAACAACGGCTCGGCACCCTGTACCAGGATGTCGTTCACGCTCATGGCCACCAGGTCGATACCCACGGTGTCATGCTTGTTCCAGTCGAAGGCCAGCTTGAGCTTGGTGCCTACGCCGTCGGTACCGGAAACCAGTACCGGCTCCTGGTATTTCTTGGAAATTTCCACCAGTGCGCCGAAACCGCCGAGGCCACCGAGAACTTCCGGGCGCATGGTGCGCTTGGCAAACGGCTTGATGTTTTCGACGAGCGCGTCACCGGCATCGATGTCGACGCCGGCGTCACGGTAACTGAGGGACGTGGTGTTCAAGATAAACTCGCTTTCTGCTAACGTATTCGCTTTGCTGCCTGGGAGTGCGCGGGCTCGTGGCCCGAAGCGCCTGTATTTTAACTGAAAACCGCCAGACAGTCAGAACTGCTTCAGGAGAGCCAGCATGCAGCTCAAGGACATTCCATTTGGCATCACCGACTGGGCCGGTATCGAGGCCGAAATTCACCCCGGTGAACAAGGCGAGGCGCGCTGGCGTAGCCGCCATTTCGGCGACATCCGGGTACGCATGGTGGAATACAGTGCCGGCTACCTGGCTGATCACTGGTGTAAAAAGGGCCATATCCTGCTGTGCCTGGCCGGCGAACTGCATACCGAGCTGGCCGACGGCCGCCGCTTCGTGCTGACGCCAGGCTGCAGCTACCAGGTGGCTGACGAAGCCGAACCGCACCGCTCCAGTACGCCCCAAGGCGCCACCCTGTTCATTGTCGACTAAGCGTCACCCCACACCTTTCCCTATGCCCTCCAGCCCCATGCAAACACCCTCACCCTCCAGATTGCTGCCCTGGCTGCTGGGCGCCATTGGCGCGTTCAGCGTGCTGTGGCTGCTGGACCGCCTGTCCGCGGTACTGGCGCCGTTCATCACCGCTGCGGTGCTGGCCTATATTCTCGACCCGCTGGTAGACCGGCTGCAGACTCGCCGCCTGTCGCGCAGCGCGGCACTGCTGCTGGTGATGCTGGCCGGCTGCTTCATTGTGCTGGGCTTGCTGCTGATCGTGGTGCCGATGCTGATCTCGCAGGCACAGGCATTGGCCACGCGGCTGCCGGTGCTGGTGGACTTCGTGCAGCACACCGCCCTGCCCTGGCTGAACCACACCCTGGGAACCGCCATCAGCATCGACAGCCAGAGCTGGCGCGAGGCACTGGCGGGCAATGCCGCCGGCGTGCGCCAGGCGCTGGCACGCATCGCGCCGCAACTGGGCCACGGCGGCGCGCTGCTGCTGCAGACAGTGGCCAATCTCTCCTTGCTGCCGGTGCTGCTGTACTACTTCCTGCATGGCTGGGACGACATGGTGCAGCGTGCCGCCACCCTGGTGCCGCGCCGCTGGGTGGACGAGGTTGGCCGCATCGCCAGCGAGGTGGACGACATGCTGGGCCAGTTCCTGCGCGGCCAGTTATCGGTGATGCTGATCATGGCGCTGATCTACGGCGGCGGGCTGGCACTGGTGGGGCTGGATTCCGGCCTGGCCATCGGCATCGTGGCCGGCCTGCTGGTATTCATCCCCTACCTTGGTGCGTTTCTGGGCCTGTTGCTGGCCACGCTGGCGGCACTGCTGCAGTTCGACAGCTTCAGCGGCCTGCTGCTGGTATGGGGCGTATTTGCCGTCGGCCAGCTGCTGGAAAGCTTCCTGATCACCCCCTATCTGGTGGGCGAGCGCATCGGCCTGTCGCCGGTAACGGTGATCTTCGCCCTGATGGCATTCGGCGAGCTGATGGGCTTTGCCGGCGTGCTGCTGGCGCTGCCATTGTCGGCCATCACCGTGATCCTCGGCCGCCATCTGATCCGGCATTATTTCAACAGCCGCTTTTATCAGCGTAGAATCGAGCCCTGATTCCAGATACCCCACATCCATGTTGGACCAGCTCGTTCTCGACCTCCTGCCGGAGCCCCTGCCGGCCTTCGACAACTTCCTAGCCGAACGTAACCGCGAAATCATTGCCGCGCTTACCGCCGAAGAGGGGGAACGTTTCGTCTACCTGTGGGGCGAGCCCGGCTGCGGCAAGACCCACCTGCTGCAGGCGTGGATCGCCCATGCCGAGCGCCTGGGCCGCGCCTCCATCTACCTGGATGCCGCGCACGAACACCTGCCCGACTTTGCCCGCGAAGCCAGCTTCATCGCCGTAGACCACGTGGACGACCTGGCGCCGGATGACCAGATCATGCTGTTCTCCATCTACAACTCGCTGAAGGAAAGCGGCGAAGGCCGCCTGCTGATGGCCGGCCGCCAGCCGCCGATGCAGGCGCCGGTGCGCGACGACCTGCGCACCCGCCTGGGCTGGGGCCTGGTGTTCGAGGTGAAGGCGCTATCCGACGACGACAAGCTGGACGCGCTGCGCCAGCACGCCGCCAGCCGCCAGCTGGCAGTGGGCGACGACGTGTTCCGCTACCTGCTTACCCACTGGCGCCGCGACCTGTCCAGCCTGATCGCCATGCTGGACATGCTGGACCGCTACTCGCTGGCGCTGCGGCGGCCGATTACCGTGCCGCTGGTGAAAAACGTACTGCAAACCACCGAAACCGAGCCATGAACCTTGCCCTGTTTGACCTCGACAACACCCTGATTGCCGGCGACTCCGACACCGAGTGGCCGAAATTCCTGATCAAACGCGGCATACTCGATCCGGAACACCACGCACGCCAGAACGACTACTTCTACGAGCAGTACAAGGCCGGCACGCTGAACATCCTCGAATTCCTCGACTTCCAGCTGGCCCCGCTGGCACGTTTTTCGCGCCCGGAGCTGGATGCGCTGCATGCCGCGTACATGGAAGAACACATCAAGCCCATCATTCCGCTGAAGGCGCGCGAGCTGGTAGCCGCGCACCAGGCGCAGGGCGACGTGGTGATGATCATCACCGCCACCAACCGCTTCATCACCGGCCCCATCGCCCGCGAACTGGGCGTGGAGCACCTGATCGCGGTGGAGCTGGAGCAGGACGCCGCCGGTAACTACACCGGCAAGCCCACCGGCACGCCCAGCTTCCAGGAAGGCAAGATCACCCGCCTGAACGAATGGTTGGCCGCACGCGGCGAAACGCTGCAAAGCTACACCGACACCTTCTTCTACAGCGATTCGCGCAATGACCTGCCGCTGCTGTCCATCGTCAGCAAGCCGGTGGCAGTGGACCCGGACGACACCCTGCGCGCTCATGCCGAGGCACATGGCTGGCCGGTGATCAGCCTGCGGGGCTGAGCATGCAGTTCCGCCTCGCGAGCCAGCATGACATCGCAGCACTGAGCCTCCTCGTCAACCGAGCCTATCGCCCGGCGCCGGAACAGGCCGGCTGGACCCACGAGAACAGTCTGGTCAGCGGCGAGCGCATCACCCCCGCGCAGCTGGCAACACTGCTCGCCCAGCCCAATGGCCAGGTGCTGCTTGGCTGCCAGGAGCAGCGGATCGTCGCCTGCGTGCATATCGAAAACGCTGGTGATTACGGCTATGTCGGCATGCTGGCGGTGGACCCGACCTGCCAGAGCGGCGGACTCGGCAAGGCGATGTTGGCGCATGCCGAGCAACAACTGCAGGCCTTGTACGGCCTTGGCCGCAGCCGCATGACGGTGCTGACGTCACGCCCGGAACTGCGCGCCTACTACCTGCGCCGTGGTTACACAGCCACCGGCGAGCGGCTGCCGTTCCCACTGGATGCCGGTGTGGGTGAATTGCTGCGTCCGGAGCTGGAACTGGAAGTGCTGGAAAAACTGCTGGGGCAATAAGCTCCGCTATTCACAAGGTCAAGCACATGGAAAAACTCGACGCCTTTCTCGCCCGCGCCGAAGCGCTGATGGCACGGCTGGAGCCGCTGCTGCCGCCGGCCATTCCCGAGCCGGACTGGAGCGCGCCGGCCTTTCGCTGGTGCCGTGCCGGCATTACCGGCTGGCTGGAGGCCATTCACGCGCCGCATACCGTGGCGCTGGACGATCTCAACGATATCGAGCGGCAGAAGGCGCTGATCGTGCGCAATACCGAGCAGTTCCTGGCGGGCCGCCCGGCCAACAACGTGCTGCTCACCGGTGCACGCGGCACCGGCAAATCGTCGCTGATCAAGGCACTGCTGGCGGCCTATGCCGAGCGCGGCCTGCGCGTGATCGAGGTGGACAAGAGCCACCTGCCGGACCTGGGGCAGATCGTGGCGCTGGTAGCCGGCCGCCCGGAGCATTTCATCCTGTTCTGCGACGACCTGTCGTTCGAAGAGGGAGAGGACAGCTACAAGGCGCTGAAGTCGGCACTGGATGGTGGCCTGGCGCAGCGTGCGGCCAACCTGCTGGTGTACGCCACCTCCAACCGCCGCCACCTAATGCCGGAGCGTTTCAGCGAGAACCGCGAAAGCTGGGTGCAGGATGGCGAGATTCATCCGGGCGAAACCACCGAAGAGAAAGTCTCGCTGTCCGATCGCTTCGGCCTGTGGCTGTCGTTCTACCCCTTCGACCAGAACGCCTACCTGGCGGCGGTGCGCGGCTGGCTGGCGCATTTCGACCTGCTGCTGGATGCCGAAGCCGAGCGTGCCGCGCTGCAATGGAGCCAGCTGCGCGGCAGCCGCTCCGGCCGCGTGGCCTGGCAGTTTGCCTGCGACTGGGCCGGCCGCGAGCCGGCCGAGCGCCTGGCCGAGCTGGGGCGCTGATGATGGACAGCAAAAAGACCATTCCGGTGGTGGCCGGAGCGTTGATGCAGGCCGATGGCCAGTTCATGCTCGGCAGCCGCCCGGCCGGCAAGCCCTACCCTGGCTACTGGGAATTTCCAGGCGGCAAGGTGGAAGCCGGCGAAACGCCGTACCAGGCACTGGTGCGCGAGCTGCAGGAAGAAATGGGCATTACCGTCACCCACGCCACGCCATGGCTGCGCCGCGTGCATCACTACGAGCATGCTTCGGTGGAGCTGCTGTTCTACCGCGTGTGGGCGTGGGATGGCGAGCCGCAGCCGCACGAGGGGCAGAGTTTTGCCTGGCAGCAGCCGGGCCAGCTGTCGGTGCAGCCGATGCTGCCGGCCAATGCGCCCATCCTGCGCGCGCTGCAGCTGCCGGACGTGCTGCACATCAGCTGCGTGCATGAATTGGGGCGCGACACGGTGCTGGAAGCGCTGGCGCAGCGCCATGACGAACCATGGGTGATCGTGCGCGAGCCGCAACTGGACCGCGAACAGCTGGCAGCGCTAGTGGGCGAGATCAGCCAGATCGTGCATGCGCGTGGCGGCAAGCTGATCGTCAACGCCGACCCGGCTTGGCTGAAAGGCTGGCCGGTGGACGGCGTGCAGCTGAACGGTGCGCGGCTGGCTGCACTGCAGGAACGCCCGGCCCACTTCGCCTGGGTAGGCGCTTCCTGCCACAGCCGTGCCGAACTGGAACGTGCCGCCGAGCTGGGCCTCGACTACGCACTGCTGGGCCATGTGCAGGCCACCGCCAGCCACCCGGATGCGTCGCCGTTGGGCTGGGACGGCCTGGCCGCGCTTACCGCGCCAGCGGCACCGCTGCCGGTGTTCGCCATTGGCGGCCTGACTGCGGCCAACCTTGACGAGGCTCGTCGCTGTGGCGCACATGGCGTGGCGCAGATGCGTGCGGCCTGGAAGCAAGCATGAAAACCAAGCTCACCCGCCAGCAACTGGCATTGATCGCCGTGCTGCTGATCGCCTTTGCCCTGCTCAAGGGCGGGCTGATCTGGTGGTACCTCAGCCACAAGAATCAACCAGCAGCGCCAATCGTCGTCAGCTGCAGCAATCTGCAGGCCGGCTGCCAGCTGCCGGATGGCAGCCGGCTGCAGCTGGATCGCGCCCCGCAGGCAGCCAAACCGTTCGGTCTGACCTTGCGCGGGCTGGACGGCAAGCCGCCAGCCGTCGAGTTTTCCATGCGCGACATGGACATGGGCTTCAACCGCTACCAGCTGCTGCCGCACGGCCAGGACTGGCAGGCAAATATCACCCTGCCGGTATGTGTGACCGGCAGCCGCCAATGGCAGATGGCGTTGAAGTATCAGGATAAGAGCTATCTGATCGATTTCGACACGCAATAACGCAAAAATCGCCGCCCACGATCATTTGACGTGGGTGATCGTGGAGAACAACGCCAGCACCCTGTCTGGCGTTGTTCTTTTCTGGCATGCAGCTTGCTTACCTGTATCTTGCTCCATGGAGCGACAGGTGTTGTTCTCTGCGCTTGTGGTGGTCAGCTCGGCTGATTATCGTTAGGCACAGAGATTCTTGCACGGTTTTGGTGCAACCAAACCGCCCGAATTGGTGCAATGCGCCAATTCGGGGCCTCTTTTTCGCATTCAGTGCCACGCAGCGCGTGGTACGCAGTTTTGATAGAGAGAGAACCAGAACGGCTCAGCCGTCATCTCAACAGGGCAAAAAGGTTGGCCGCAGTCATGCGGCCAACCTTTTGTCTTTCTGGCAGCAGCCAATCCAACGCTCAGGGCTGCTCGCCCACCAGGTAGCGCTTGCTCATGGCGCGGAATTCGTCGCTGCCGGATACCCGCAACGCCTCGAACAGCACCATCTCCCGCGTCACCAGCACCGCGCCGGCGTCGCGCATGCGCTGCAGGCCGTAGTCGCGGTTCACTTCCCCACGGCTGGATACCGCGTCGGCCACCACGAATACCTGCTTGCCCAGCGCCAGCAACTCCAGCACGGTCTGCAACACGCAGACATGGGTTTCCATGCCGCACACCACCACCTGTCCGCGCGCCAGCAGGCTTTCCGGCAGGCACTCCGCCGCCACGCAGGAAAAATGCAGCTTTTCCACCACTAGCGCCGCCGGCGCTGCCGCCAGCAACTCTGTAGCAGTGTGGCCGAGGCCATGCGGGTACTGCTCGGAAAACACTACCGGCAGCCCCACATCGTGCGCCGCCGACACCAGCCAGCGGCAACGCGCCAGCATGCCTTGCGGATCCAGCACCGCTGGCAGCAACTTCTGCTGCACATCCACCACCAGCAGGGTGGCATCGTCCTTGTCGATAAGCATTGTCGTCTCCTTGCCGGCTTCCAATAATCAACACCGGCGCTCATTACTATGACCGTACCAAGCTTACGCAGTTGCCATAAGCAAGGGCAAACCCCAGATGGGCGCGGCGACGTGTTGTGGCACCATGCCGACAACACAGAGAACAGGCCAGCCCCGGCCGCCGGAGAGAATCATGCTGCAAGGTGCTTACCGCGAATTCCATCAGCGCATTCTGGAGACCCTGCCCGCGCGCCGGGTATTCACCGACCCGCTGTCCACCCTGGCCTACGGCACCGACGCCTCCTGTTACCGGCTAACGCCCAAGGTGGTAATCAAGAGCGAAAGCGAGGACGAGGTGCGCGCCATTCTGCGCGAGGCAGCCAGCCTGCAACTGCCGGTGACCTTCCGCGCCGCCGGTACCTCGCTGTCTGGCCAGGCGGTGAGCGACTCGATTCTGGTGGTGGCCAGCCATGGCTGGAAGCGGCTGCAAGTGCTGGATGACGGCCGCGCCATCCGCCTGCAACCGGGGGTGATCGGCGCCGAGGCCAATGCCGCGCTGCTGCCCTACGGCCGCAAGATCGGCCCGGACCCGGCCACCATCAACTCCGCCATGATCGGCGGCATCGTCAACAACAACTCCAGCGGCATGTGCTGCGGCACCGCGCAGAACAGCTACCGCACACTGCGCAGCCTACGCCTGCTGCTGGCCGACGGCACGCTGCTGGACACCGGCGATGCGGCCAGCGTAGCGGCGTTCCGTACCAGCCACGCCGGCCTGCTGGCGCAGTTGGCCGCACTACGCCAGCGCGTGCTGGCTGACGACGCGCTGGCGGCGAAGATCGCCCGCAAGTACAAGATGAAGAACACCACCGGCTACAGCCTGAACGCGCTGCTGGATTTTGCCGACCCGGTGGACATGCTCGCCCACCTGATGGTGGGCAGCGAAGGCACGCTGGGCTTTGTGGCCGAGGTGACCTACCACACGGTGGAGGAGCACCCGCACAAGGCGTCGGCGCTGGTGTTCTACCCGGATATCCAGACCGCCTGCGACGCCGTGCAGCGCCTGGCGCAGCACAAGGACGTGGTGTCCTCAGCCGAGCTGCTGGACCGCGCCAGCCTGCGCTCGGTGGAAAACAAGGCCGGTGTGCCGGAGATCATCCGCACGCTGGGGCCGGACGCCGCCGCCATCCTGATCGAAACCCGCGCCGCCAGCGCCGACAGTCTTGCGGCCAACGTCGCCTTCATCGAACAGCATATCGGCGACATCGCCACCCTGGACGGTATCCGCTTCACCAGCGACGCCGCCGAGTACACGCAGTTCTGGAACATCCGCAAGGGCATGTTCCCCAGCGTGGGCGCGATGCGCGCGGCGGAAACCACGGTAATCATCGAGGACGTGGCCTTCCCCATCGAGCACCTGGCCGAAGGCACACTCAAACTGCAAGCGCTGTTCCGCCAGTTCGGCTACCACGAGGCGATCATTTTCGGCCACGCGCTGGAAGGCAACCTGCACTTCGTGTTCACCCCCAACTTCAGCGGGCCGGCTGAAATCGCCCGCTACGAAGCCTTCCTGGAGGCGGTGTGCCAGCTGGTGGCGGTGGAATACGAAGGCGCACTGAAGGCCGAGCACGGCACCGGCCGCAATATGGCGCCGTTCGTGGAACTGGAATGGGGCGCCACCGCCTTCCGCCTGATGCAGGAGATCAAGGCGCTGTTCGACCCGGCCGGCATCCTCAACCCGGATGTGATCATCACCGCCGACAAACAGCTGCACATCCGCGACCTGAAGCCGATACCCGCGGCCAACCCGCTGATCGACAAATGCATCGAATGCGGCTTCTGCGAGGTGATGTGCCCCAGCCGCGCCATCACCCTCACCCCGCGCCAGCGTATCGTCGCCAACCGCGAGATGGCACAGCTGGAGAAACAGGGCGACAGCGAGCAACTGGCCGAGCTGCGCCGCGCCTACCAGTACGCCGGCGATGAAACCTGCACCACCTGCGGGCTGTGCGAAACCGCCTGCCCGGTGGGCATCAACACCGGCAGCCTCACCAGCCTGCTGCGCGAGGCTGGCCAGAGCGACATCGGCTGGGCCACTGCCAACACCCTGGCCAGCAACTTCGCCACCGCCGCCGCTGGCGCACGGCTGGGGCTGAAGGCGCTGGACACCCTGCACGCGGTGGCCGGCGACGCCGCCACCGGCGCCATCATGCGCGGGCTGCGCAAAGTGGTTGGCCGCAAGATTCCGTACTGGACGCCGTACTTCCCGCGTGCCGCCGGCAAGCTGCAACTGGCCACCGGGCAGGCGCACAGCCAGCGCCAGGTGGTGTACCTGCCGTCCTGCCTCACCCGCACCTTCGCCCCGGCAGGCAATATGCCGGACAGCCGGCCGCTGAACGAGGTGGTGGCCTCGGTACTGGGCAAGGCCGGCTACCGGCTGATCTACCCGGACAATCTGGCCAATCTGTGCTGCGGCACGCCGTTCAAGTCCAAGGGCGCCGCCGATGCCGCACAGCAGAAGGTGAACGAGGTGGAAGCCGCGCTGCTGGCCGCCACCGAGAATGGCCGCTGGCCGGTAATCATCGACAACGGCGTATGCACCGCTGCGCTGCTGGACGGCATTCACGACCCGAGGCTGCGCATTCTCGACGTGACGACTTTTGTGCAGGAAGAGGCCGCACAGTACCTGCGCTTTGTGCCGCAGGACGAAACCGTGGCGCTGCACGTGGTGTGCTCGATGAAGAAAAAAGGCCAGTCCGCCAGCCTCAACGCGCTGGCACGGCGCTGTGCCAGCAAGGTGATTGAGCCAGCCGGCATCACCTGCTGCGGCTTTGCCGGCGACAAGGGCTTCAGCCACCCGGAGCTGAACGAGAGCGCACTAACCGGCTTGCAACAACAGGTGGCTGGCTGCTGCGGCGGCTTCTCCACCAGCGCCACCTGCGAGATCGGGCTATCCAGCCACAGCGGCATTCCCTACCAGCACCTGATGGTGCTGGTAGACAAGGCCAGCCAGCCGCTGCGCTGATACGGCGGCGGCCATTGCCCGGCCGGGCAGTTGCCGCCATTTACATTCGCATGGCATGGTTATGGCCTTGGGTGCGGCCAACCGCTGCCGCACCCGGCAACGTCGAAAGCCGCCCATGCACTACCAGATCCGCCGCCTTGCCCCCCGCGATGCCGCCGCGCTGCACCGCCTGCGCACCAGCCCCGGCGTGGTACGCAACACCCTGCAACAGCCGTTCCAGTCGCTGGCCAGCGTGCAGCAGCTGCTGGACAACTTTCCGCCGCACATCCACGCACTGGTGGCCTGTACGCCGGATGGCGAGCTGGTGGGCTGTGGCGGCCTGCACCTCAACACCCCGCCACGGCGCCGGCACGCCGCGCTGTTCTTCCTGATGGTGCGCGACGACTGGCAGGGCAAGGGCGTGGGCGGCACCCTGCTGCGCGCGGTGCTGGACTACGCCGACAACTGGCTGGATCTCAAGCGCATCGAGCTGGATGCTGTACACGACAACCACGGCGCCATCGCGCTGTACCAGCGCTACGGTTTCGAGCACGAAGGCGTGGCGCGTGGCTTCAATCTGCGCGAAGGCGTGTACGAGGATGCGGTGCTGATGGCGCGGCTGCGCTTTCGCCCCGGCGAGCATGCGGCCAACGCCGATGCTGCAGCCGGCAGCACGCTGCGCCAGGTCGCGCCGCGCCAGCCGTTCAGCCTGCGCCACAGCGAGCCAGGCGACGCCGCCGGCGTGGCCGCGCTGATGGCGCACGACAGCACACAGAGCAATACCCTGCAACTGCCCTACCCGGACGAAAAAGCCTGGCGCCAGCGGCTGAGCGACAGCAAGTACAGCCTGGTGGCGCAGGATGCCGCCGGCAGTATCATCGGCAATGCCGCCATCTGGCAGCCCGGTGACAACCCGCGGCTGGCGCATATCGCCGAGCTGGGCATCACCGTGCATCCGGCACAGCATGGCCAGGGCGTGGGCAGCGCGCTGCTGCAGGCACTGCTGCAACAGGTGGGCGACTACCTGCCCTACCGCCGGCTGCAGCTGAAAGTGTTCAGCGACAACGCCGCAGCAATTGCGCTGTATGAAAAATACGGCTTTGCCCGCGAAGCCATGCTGCGCGGCGACGGCCTGCGCCATGGCAGCTACCACAACTGCCTGTTGATGGCGCGGACAGTCAAGTCAGCATGAAGAGACGGCAGCTGCGCCAGCTCGCCGCCTACCTGTGGGCAGCGCCCTGCTCGCTGCCGGGGCTGTTGCTGGCCGCCCTGCTGCTGCCCTGCGGCGGTCGCATCCGCCGGCAACAGGGCGCGCTGGAGGTGGCGCTGCCGCCCTGGCGCTGGCTGCGGCGGCTGCCGTTTGCCGCCATCACCCTCGGCCACGTGATCCTGGGACTGGATCTGGCCACCCTGGCGGCACTGCGTCCGCATGAGCAGGTGCACGTACGGCAATTCCAGCGCTGGGGCGTGCTGATGCTGCTGGCCTACCCGGCAGCCAGCCTGTGGCAATGGCTGCGCGGTCGTCGCCCGTACTGGGACAATCCGTTCGAAGTGGCGGCGCGGCGGCAGAGCGGCATTCCGCCGGAGCCGCGCTAGGCTACAACTGCGGCCACGGCAGCGCCGCCGGCGGGTTGGCCGCAAGATAGTCGGCCAGCAGCGCTTGCGGCCAACATTCACCATGCACTGGCGGGCTGCAGAAGCTGAACGATTCGCCATCCAGCAAGAAGCTGAGCGCATAAGCATGCAGATAGGTACGGTCGGCGGCACTGCCGCCGTACAGCGCATCACCGAGTATCGGCGCGCCCAGCGACTTCATTGCCACCCGCAGCTGGTGGGTCTTGCCGCTGCGCGGGCGCAGGATAAACAGCCGCCGCCCCGGCGCCAGCGAGTGGCTGAAGAACTGGGTGACCGCCGGGTTGGCCTGGCTCTGGCACAGCTTCCACGCCCCGCCTCGGCCCTTTTCCATATCGCCCTTGATCAGCCCCTGCTTGCGGTTCGGCTTGGCGTCGGACAACGCCAGGTAGTACTTCTGCACCTCGCGACCGGCAAAAGCAGCGCCCAGTGCGGAAGCCGCAACCTGGCTGCGCGCCACCACGATCAGCCCGGAGGTGACCTTGTCCAGCCGATGCACCGGCCACAGCGCCGCGTCCTGCAGCCCGTCGCGCAGGATGTCGAGCAGGCCGGGCTCATCTCCCTCGCGGTGGAAGCCGACACCCGGCGCCTTGGCGATGACGTAGAAACGGGGGTCGGTGGCGATGAGCTGGAACATGGGGGAGGCTTTCGGGGCGGGAACGGCCGGCATTGTCACCATGCCGCGCCCTCAGGGCAAGCACTCCGGCCATTGCTCGCGCCACACCAGCTGCAGGTGGTGCGGCTCGGCCAGATGCAGCCGGTAGCCCAGCTCGGTATAGAAGGCACGCACCGCCTTGTCGTGGCGGAAGCAGCTGAGCGTCACCTGCTGCCCTGGCCGGCACAGTGCATGCACCGCCGCCATCGCCTGCCGCCCCACGCCCCGGCGGCGGTAGCCGCCCAGCACCACGATCAGATGCAGATGCAGGCCATGCGGCTCGCGGGTGAGGCAGAGCAATGCCTGATCCTGCCCGTGGCGGCGGAACCAGAACAGCGTGCCGCGGGCGAAGCAGTCGGCAAAGCGCAGCCGCTGCTCGGCTTCGTTCCACGCTGCCACCTGCCCCACCACCGCGCGCATGCCGTCGCGGTAGACGGCATAGGCGACGGATTTATCCTGCTCCGGTACCGGGAACAGCACTGACCTGCTCACGATCTGCTACGCATAGCAAAACATCATGCGGTGAGTACGCCTTCGAAATGCTCATTTACCATGTGTAAATTCCGCTTTCTCAGTCATTTTCGCCTTGTCTCGCACAAGCTCGCGAGATCGTGGTCTGTTCTTAGCCCAGCGCTTCTTCCATCTTGCGTGCCGCCAGCCGCATCTGCTTGCGGATCTCGGCCTCGCGGAAGCGCTTCTTGTGGCTTTCGGTATCCAGCGACAGCGGCGGCACCGCCACCGCCTGGCCGTTGTCGTAGGCCACCATGGTGAAGTAGCAGCTGTTGGTGTGGCGCACGCTGCGCTGCTGGATGTTCTCTGCCACCACCTTGATGCCGACTTCCATCGAGGTGCGGCCAACGTGGTTGACGCTGGCGTAGAAGGTAACCATTTCGCCCACGTGGATCGGCTGCTTGAACAGCACCTGGTCCACCGACAGCGTTACCACGTAGCAGCCGGCGTAGCGGCTGGCGCAGGCGTAGGCCACCTGGTCCAGCAGCTTCAGCAGCACGCCGCCGTGTACGTTGCCGGAGAAGTTGGCCATGTCCGGCGTCATCAGTACCGACATGCTCAGCTCGCGCTGATTCATGGTTTGTTCGCTCATTTGCTGCCCTGTCCTTTCTGTTGGGTGCCTCGCAAAGCGCCAGCTTTCGTTGCGATACTGCGTTGCTCGCAAAAAACGCCTCCTGACATATCAAGCATATGCGGCGTCGGCGTTTTTCGTTCGCGTCTTGTCTCGCTTGGAAATCCGGGCTTTTCGAGGCCCCCAAATGGTATCGCGGCGCCTTGGCCGCGCTACCAGCTTTGTTATCGATGACAGCCGCGTACAATGGTGCACTCCACACCACTGCCCGCCGCCATCATGTCTTCTTCCCTGTCACGCCTGTTCCAGTATGCCCGCCACTACCGGCGGGATGCCTATCTTGCCAGCCTGTTCTCCGCCTGCAACAAGTTTTTCGACATCCTGCCCGAGGTTTTGATCGGTGTAGCGGTGGATGTGGTGGTAAGCAAGCAGGATTCCTTCCTGGCCCGGCTAGGCATTACCGACACCTTTCACCAGCTGCTGTGGCTGGGCCTGCTCACCGTGCTGATCTGGGGTGGCGAGTCGCTGTTCGAATACCTGTACCAGCTGCGCTGGCGCAACCTGGCGCAGAACCTGCAGCACGATCTGCGGCTGGATGCCTACCGCCACGTGCAGAAGCTGCCGCTGGCCTATTTCGAGAACAGGAGCACCGGCAATCTGCTGTCCATCCTGAACGACGACATCAACCAGATGGAGCGTTTTCTCAACGGCGGCGCCAACAGCATCATCCAGGTGCTGTGCTCCAGCGTGCTGGTGAGCGGCGTGTTCTTCTACCTGGCCCCCAGCCTGGCAGCCATTGCGCTGTTCCCGGTGCCGCTGATCCTGTTCGGCACCTTCTGGTTCCAGCGCCGCATCGCACCACGCTACGCCGCGGTGCGCGAGGCGGCCGGGGTGGTGAACGGCCGGCTGAACAACAATCTGCTGGGCATTGCCACCATCAAGGCGTTTACCGCCGAGGAGTTCGAGGCCAGTCACATCCGCGAAGCCAGCGAACACTACCGTGCGGCCAACGCCAGCGCCATCCGCCTGTCGTCGGCCATCATCCCGGTGATCCGCATGGCGATTCTGGCTGGCTTCGTGGTGACGCTGGTGTACGGCGGCTATCTGGCGCTGACTGGCGCCATCGGCGTGGGCAGTTACTCGGTGCTGGTGTACCTGACGCAACGCCTGCTGTGGCCGCTTACCGGCCTGGCCGACATTGCCGACCTGTACCAGCGCTCGATGACCGCCATCGACCGTGTGCTGGGCGTACTGGCGGCACCGCTGACCATCGACTACCACGGCAAGCCATTACCGGCAGCGGCAGTATCCGGCCAGCTGGCTTTCAACAAGCTGTCATTCGGCTACGGCGCGCAGCCGGTACTGCATGATGTCTCGCTGCAGGTGCCGGCCGGCCATACCGTGGCCTTTGTCGGCGCCACCGGCTCCGGCAAGAGCACGCTGATCAAGCTGCTGCTGCGCTTTTACGAATCGCCGCACGGCTGCATCACGCTGGATGGCCAGGATATCCGCCAGCTGGCGCTGGCCGACCTGCGCCGCGCCATCGGCTACGTGAGCCAGGACGTGTTCCTGACCGACGGCACGGTGGCGGCCAACATTGCCTACGGCATGCCGCAAGCCAGCCGCGACGCGGTGATTGCCGCCGCGCGCGCCGCCGAGGCCGACGAGTTCATCGCCCGCCTGCCGCAGGGCTACGACACGCCGGTGGGCGAGCGCGGCCAGAAGCTGTCCGGCGGCCAGCGCCAGCGGCTGGCACTGGCACGCGCCATTCTGAAAGACCCGAAGATTCTGGTGCTGGACGAGGCCACCAGCGCGGTGGACAACGAAACCGAGGCGGCGATCCAGCGCTCGCTGCAGGTGGTGTCGCAGGGGCGTACTACGCTGGTGATCGCCCACCGCCTGTCTACCGTGCGCCACGCCGACTGCATCTACGTACTGGAGCATGGCCGCGTGGTGGAAAGCGGCACCCACGAGCAGCTGCTGGCGCTGGATGGCAGCTACGCCGCGCTGTGGCGGCTGCAGACCGGCGAGCGCAGCCACTAAGCACCAGCTTGGCCGCAGGGCTGGCCACCACATCACGGGAGGGCCAGCCACCCGCCCTTGCTGTTGCCACGCAATCTGTGCCATAACGACATCATCCTGCATAAGTAGCTGATTCGTCATGACTATTTCCGGCGCCCTGCCTGCGTACCCATCCAGTGCTGCCCTGGCCAGCACCGGGGGCGGGCTGTCGTCGATTGCTGCCCGCTCCCCCGGCCGCAGCAACAACAGCCAGACCGGCGAGCTGAGCGAAGACGACAAGGTACTGCAGCGCGAACTGCAACGGCGCGACCGTGAAGTGCGCGCCCATGAGCAGGCCCATCTGGCAGCGGCCAGCGGTATCGGCGTCAGCGGCCCGGCTTACGACTACCAGACCGGCCCCGATGGCGTGCGTTATGCCATCGGCGGCAATGTGCGTATCGATGTCTCCCCCGGCCGCAGCCCGGAAGATACCGCCGAAAAAGCCCGTACCATCCAGCGCGCCGCACTGGCGCCGGCCCAGCCATCCGGCACCGATCTGGCAGTAGCCGCCCGCGCGCGGCAGATGGAGCTGCAGGCGCTGGCCGAGCAGGCACAGCAACGGCAGCAACAGGGCAAGGTGAGCCAGGCCTACCAGCCCGCCTCCACCGACAGCAATACGCTGGGCAACGGCATCGACACCCAGGCCTGAACCAGGGCTACAACCAGCGCCGCACCCGCTGACAGTAGGCGCGATAGCCGTCACCAAAGTGTGCGGCCAACGCGCGCTCCTCCGGCGCTATCTGGAAGCGGCTGATCCACAGCACGAACAGCAGCGGCCCCAAGACGCTGAGCCAGTTGCCCAGCCAAAGTGCCCAGGCCAGCAACAGGCACAGCATGCCCAGGTACATCGGGTTGCGGCTGATGCGGTAAAAGCCGCTTACCACCAGCGCGCTGCTGTTTTGCGGCCGCAGCGGGTTCACCGTGGTTCGCAGGCGGAGAAAACTCAGCACCGCGCTGCCGTCCAGCAGCAACCCCAGCGCCACCAGCGGCCATGCCAGTGCCGCCGGCAAGGGCATGACGGCTTGCGGCAGCCAGCCATGCAGGCCATACATCAACAGTGCGCACAGCAACCCCACCAGCGGCGGTGGCACCCGGCATTCCAGCCAGCGCATAGTCTTACTCCCTGATTGCCCGCGCCAGGCGCAGGCCGTTGAAAATCACCAGCAGGCTGGCGCCGACATCGGCAAACACCGCCATCCACAGGCTGGCCACACCGGCCAGCGCCAGTACGAAGAATACCGCCTTGATCGCCAGCGCCAGCACGATATTGGCGCGTAGCACCGCCATGCTGCGGCGGGCATGGGCGAACAGTTGCGGCAGCTTGTCGAGGCGATCCTCCATCAGCGCCACCTGCGCGGTTTCCAGCGCCACGTCACTGCCGGCCGCGCCCATGGCGATGCCCAGATCTGCCTGCGCCAGCGCCGGCGCGTCGTTGACACCATCGCCCACCATCGCCACCGCGCCGTGACCTGCCTGCGCCCGGATGCTGGCGAGCTTGTCTTCCGGCAGCAGTGCGCCAGCGGCATCGGCAATACCGGCGGCGGCGGCGATGCGCTCCACTTCCGCCGCGTGATCGCCGGACAGCACCAGCAGGCGCATGCCCTGGCGCTGCAAGGCGGCTACCGCCGCCACCGCCTCTGGACGCAGGCTGTCCGCCACTTGCAGCGTGGCCAGAAGCTCACCATCGCGGCACAGCAGCATGCCGCCACGCTTGTCATGCTCGCTACCGTCGAGCGCGGCGGCATCCAGCCCCAGCCTTGCGGCCAACCTGGCATTGCCGAGGCCATAACGTACGCCGCCGATGCTGGCGATGACGCCCTCGCCTGCCAGCTCCTGCAAGCCCTCGGCCGGCAACAGCGCAATGCCCTGCTGCTGCGCCGCCTGTAGCACCGCGCGGGCCAGCGGGTGGGTGGAGTGCGCCTCCAGGCTGGCGGCCAGCTGCAGCGCGCGGTGCTGCTCCAGCACCGCAGCCAGACAGCGGATGTCGGCCAGTACCGGTTGGCCGCGTGTCAGCGTGCCGGTCTTGTCCAGTGCCACCACCCGCACGCGGGCGGCGGTTTCCAGCGCCGCGCCGCCCTTGATCAGCATGCCGTGGCGCGCAGCGGCGGACAGTGCCGACACCAGCGTTACCGGCGTGGCGATCACCAGCGCGCACGGGCAGGCAATCACCAGCAGCACCAGCGCCTGGTACAGCGCCTGCTGCCACGGCAGCCAGCCGGCCAGCGGCGCGGCAACGGCGAACAGCACGGCCAGCGCCACCACCAGCGGGGTGTACACCGCGGCAAAGCGGTCGATGAAACGCTGGGTAGCCGCCTTGCCGGCCTGCGCGTCGCGCACGCGGGCGATGATGCGCGCCAGCAGGCTGCCATCGGCAGCGGCAGTTACCTGCACCGTTACCAGCCCGGCACCGTTGATGGTGCCGGCAAACACGGCATCGCCCGGCCCCTTGGCCAGCGGCAGGCTTTCGCCATTGATCGCCGCTTCGTCAAAATCGCTGCGGCCGCTGACGATGTGCCCGTCCAGCGGCACGCGCTCGCCGGGGCGCACCCGCACCATGCGGCCAACGGCCACGCTGTCCGCCGCCACCTGCTGCCAATCCTCACCCTGCTGCACCCAGGCCAGCTCCGGCTTGAGCGCCATCAGTGCGCGCACCGCCGCGCCGGCGCGCGCCAGCGACATCGCCTCCAGCCGCTCGGACAGCGCAAACAGGAACAGCACCATCGCCGCCTCCGGCCACTGCCCCAGCAGCATGGCGCCGGCTACCGCCAGGCTCATCAGAAAGTAGATATTCAGGCTGCGGCTTTTCAGCGCGTACCAGCCCTTGCGTGCGGTGCTGCGCCCGCCCAGCAGCATCGATGCCGCCGCCAGCACCACCACCGGCCAGCCGGTTTCCGCCTGGCCGGCAAACACCAGTGCCTCCGCCAGCAGTGCCAGTGCGCCGGAGACGAGCAGCGGCCAGCGCGCAGGCTGCGCCGGGGCAGCAAGGTTGGCCGCATCGCGCTGCAGCTCGGCGGCCAGGCCGGTAGCTGCCAGCGCCTGCTGCACGGCGGCCAGGCTGGCGCCCTGCTGGTGCACGATCAGCGTGCGCTCGATGTAGTTGAAGTCCAGCCGCAGCACGCCGGCCATGCCATGCAATGCCTTTTCCACCATGCGACCCTCGGTGGGGCAATCCATGCCCGGAATCGCCAGCCGCCACGGCTGGCTGCCCGCAGGTGGCGCCGCAGCCGGTGCCACGCTGGCAGCAGCGTCGCAGGCGTCGTGCGCGTGCTGATGGCCGTGGCCGTGTGCATGATCATGATGATGGTCGTGGTGATGGTGATGGTCATGCTCAGGCTCAGGTGCCTGGTCGTGCCGCTGTTGCAGCGGCAACAGCGTCGCGTCGCTCTGGCATGCCCCGTTACCGGGTTGGCAGCATTTGGCCATGGTGGTCTCCGCAGTGATTTGCAGCATTGCAAACCCTGTAGCTACTATAAGGTCAAGCATAGATTCCGGAGACAGCCATGCAAATCGGCGAACTGGCAAAAAAGAGCGGTTGCGATACCGAAACCATCCGCTACTACGAACGCGAGGGCCTGCTGCCGGCACCGGCCCGCACCGCCAGCGGCTACCGCCGCTACGAACCACCGCATCTGGAGCAACTGGCCTTCATCCGCCACTGCCGCTCGCTGGATATGTCGCTGGCCGATATTCGCCGCCTGCAGGATTACCACCTACACCCGTCCGCCGCACCCTGCGACGACATCAACGCGCTGCTGGATGCGCAGCTTGGCCGCATCCAGCAGCAGATCGCCAGCCTGCAGCGGCTGGAGCAGCAGCTGCTCAGCCTGCGTGCGCGCTGCGATGCGCCGCATACCGTGGCCGACTGCGGCATTCTCAAGACCCTGGAACATGCCGCCAGCGGCGATGGCTGTGCCTGCCATGCCGACAGCGACCAGCCCTGAGCCGGCACTTGGCCGCACGCCCGGCTGCTTGTATAGTTGCCGACCGTTGGCCGCATGATGCTGTAACTTGTTAAAATTTATTAATAAATTGCCACCAGGCGGCTACAGACCGGAAACATTCAACCTGGATTCAGTAATGACCTTGCCCCGTTTTTCCCTGCTGGCGGCTCTGGCGGTCAGCGCCAGCCTGCTGTGCACCTCCATCGCCCACGCCTCGCTGTACTCCGTGTCGGAAAGCATCAGCACTACCGTAGGCAGCATTTCCGATTCCGTGCGCGGCTCATCCAAGGCCATCAATGTGGCGGAAGGTGACTACAAAGTCATCGCCGTGGCACAGGCCGAAGACAAACCGGGCCACACCCGCCTGACCCTGCAGGCAGCTGGCGATGCGCAGCAGGCGCCGTTCTTCCTGTTCGTGCCGGCGGCCGGCGGCCAGAACCGCGTCGCCAAGGGTGACATCGTTACCGCCAGCAAGCGCCCCTACGGCCTCGCCTTTGCCGAGGCCGAAGCCACCACGCCGTTTGTGCTGGTGCTGGACCAGGCCTGGCTGCAGGAGCTGCAACCGAAAATCGTTTCCTGAGCGGCAATGGCACTTGTCTTCCGCTGCAGCCTGCTGGCGCTGGTGCTGCTCGTCACGACAGCGGCACATGCCGGCTCGCGGCTGTTCTGTGACCGGCCAGCGCGCCAGAGCCCCGGCCAGCAGGAACAGCTACTGCTGTTTGGCGCCGCCGTACGCGAGCAGCTGGAACAGTCCGGCCATGAGGCTGCCATCGTGGCGCGCGCCGGGCTGGACCTGGCCCGCTTCGGCATACGCTACAGCCACGCCGGCATCAGCCTGAAGCACAGCCCCAACACGCCGTGGTCGGTACGGCAGCTGTATTACGCCTGCGATGATCAGCAGCCGCACCTGTACGATCAGGGCCTGTCCGGCTTCGTGCTGGATAGCCGGCAGCAGGACAGCGTATACGCATCGATATTGCTGTTGCCGCCGGAGGCAGAACAGGCGGTGAGCAGCGCCGCGCTGGACCGGCAGCGGGCGATGGCGGTGCTGTCCCCCGACTACAGCGCCAATGCCTATGCTTTCTCCACGCAGTACCAGAACTGCAACCAGTGGCTGCTGGAGCTGCTGGCCAGCGCCTGGGGGCGGCCGCCTGCCGATGCTCCGCCACGCGCCGCCGCGCAGCAGTGGCTGCAGACACAGCGCTACCAGCCCAGCCAGGTGGATGTGAAATACGGCTTCATGGTATGGGCAGCCTGGCTGGTACCGCTGCTGCACAACAGCGACCACCCTGCGGCCAACCTGTCGGCACGGCAGTACCAGGTCAGCCTGCCGGCGGCCATCGAGCAGTTCGTGCGCCAGCAATGGCCGGACAGCCAGCGGCTGGAACTGTGCGCTCGCGGCAGGCAGCTGGTCATTCACCGCGGCTGGGACAATATTGCCGAAGGCTGCGTGCCGGCAGCGCAGGACGAAGTCCGCCAGCTGGGCTGAGCGCTGCCAGCGTCATTTTTCTTGCCTGTCGCCCGCGGTAGGCCACACTGAAAGCTGTCCGGCAACTCTCCCCCCGAGGTGTCGCATGCGCTCAGGCATTCTGCTTGGCTGGCTACTGCTGTCCATGTCCGCACAAGCCGCCCCACTGCTGACCGTGACCGAAGACTGGCCACCCTATACCACCCTGCACAACCCGCAGCAGGCAGATGGCGCCTATGCCCGCGTGGTACGCACCGCCCTGCAGCGCAGCGGGCTGCCGGACAGTATCGAAGTCTACCCGTGGGCACGCAGCCTGGCGCAGGCACGGGTACGGCCGGATACCCTGCTGTTTGCCGTGGCACGCACCAGCCAGCGCGAAACGCAGTACCAGTGGCTGGCACGGCTGGACACCGTGGCGGTATATCTGTGGCACCGCCCCGGCATGGCAAGCCAAAGCCTGGCGCAGGCCAGGGACTGCTGCAATATCTGCACGGTAAGACAGGATGCCAATCTGGAAGCACTACGTGCCGCCGGCTTCGCGGCAGCGCATCTGCTACAGGCCAACAGCCATGCCGACTGCCTGCGCCTGCTGCAACACGGCAGCGTGCACTACCTGGCGCTGCCCGGCCCGCTGGTGAAGATGCTGCAGCAACAGCAAGGTCTGCCCGCCGACAGCCTGCAGCGTGGCCCGCTACTGCAGCGCTTCGACGTCTATCTGGCCGCCAGCCATGGCACCAGCCCCACTATCACCCAGCCACTGCAGCGCACCCTGCAGCAGATGCAGCGCAGCGGTGAGAGCCGCCGGATCATCGCCAGCACCCTGCAGCAGGCCACCCTGCCACCCTGAATCACTGCCGCCACCACCAGCTGGTATCCGGCAGCGGGTCACCCGCTGGCAGTATCGGGTTGTTCAGCTGCAGCACGCGACGCGGATGTGCACGCAGCGCTGCAATTTCCACCGCGTGGTACTGCTCGAACAAGCGGCGCAGCGAACCATCCGCCAGCGCCAGCTTGAGGCCACGCTCGATACGCTGAGCCAGGGCAGGATTATCCTTGCGCACCCAGAAATACACCGGATAGGGGAAATACAGCGCCAGAGAAGGCTCCAGCATCAGTTGCGGGAATTGCGCGCGGCGCTGCAGCAACTCACGCTGCGCCTCGTTCAGGCCACGCGGAAAGGCATCGAACCGTGCTGCGGCCAACATCCGGAACAGGTTTTCATAGCCGGAGGCCTTCACCACCGACAAACCATTGGCCTCCATGATAGGCACATCCGCCCAGGCCTCGTTGAGGCCAAAATGCAAGCGGCGCAGGCCAGCCAGATCCAGCCCGGCAAAGCGCTGCACGGTGGCCGCCCGGATGATCAGCACCCGGAATCCCACCATGCCACGGCTGATATCGATCTTCACCGGCAGCATGCGCGCCTCGCGCTCGACATTGGTGCCAAGTGCCAGCACATCAATGCCTGCGCCCCCCTGCAACAGCTGCATGGCACGGTCCTGCGACAGCTCTCCGGCAAAGGGTTGCAGCGTCAGGGGGCCTCCGGCCGGAGCATGCGCCAGCGCCAACTCCAGTACTTTCCAGCGATAGGCATAGATCGGCCCCGCCGGGAAATAATGCAGCGTTTGCGCCGCGTGCAGCAGCGACGACAGCAATAGCAAGCACAGTCCGAGCAAGCCCGGGCGCCAGACGGCGATTGCGCCTTCAGCCTTCATCACCCCACCCCCTGTCGTGGCCGGCATGCTCGTGTGTTATCAGCATAGCCCTGGTAGCTGCGGCAGGCCGCGATATAAGAAAAGCCCACGGCTTTGCCGTGGGCTTTTCAATGATTTGGCTCCCCGAGCTGGGCTCGAACCAGCGACCTGCGGATTAACAGTCCGTCGCTCTACCAACTGAGCTATCAGGGAACACAACTTGTAGAAATACTGGCAAGCCAGCACTTCGAATGCTTTTGGCTCCCCGAGCTGGGCTCGAACCAGCGACCTGCGGATTAACAGTCCGTCGCTCTACCAACTGAGCTATCAGGGAACACAACTTGTGGAAATACTGGCGAGCCAGCACTTCGAATGCTTTTGGCTCCCCGAGCTGGGCTCGAACCAGCGACCTGCGGATTAACAGTCCGTCGCTCTACCAACTGAGCTATCAGGGAACATTTTTACTGCGTTTTCTTGAAACTGGCTCCCCGAGCTGGGCTCGAACCAGCGACCTGCGGATTAACAGTCCGTCGCTCTACCAACTGAGCTATCAGGGAATCGCTTCAAGAGGTGCGCATTTTAGGTAACACTTCGATATTCGTCAAGCCTGAAAATGGAAACTTTTCAGGCCTGACGGTACTTTCAGCGCTTAGCCTTCGTTGCGGGTCTGTACCTGCACCAGTTCCACCGGGGCGACTTCCGCCACGTCACGCACCAGCTCGCGACGACGCTTGCCCTTGGGTTCTTCTGCAGCTTCAACAGCTTGCGGCTGTTCGCTGGCGGCACGAGTGGTAACCATTACCAGGCCACCCAGGTCGGCTGGCGCCACGACTTCGGCAACTGCCGGCTTCGCTTCAGCAACCGGGGCCACAGCAACTTCAGCAACCGCCGGCACGACTACAGCGGCTTCGGCATCGACTGCTGCAGCCAGCTCCACGGCCTCGGCGACTTCCACCACCTCGGCAACCGGTGCGTCCTGCGGCACCACTGCAGCCAGTTCCACCACGGCTTCGGCAGCCAGTACCTGCGGCGCGACCACTTGCAACTCCTGCACCACCTCAGCCGGCTCTTCTGCCGGAGCCGCTACTGCCGGCTGCTGGGCAGGCACTTCCGCTACAGTCTCGGCCACTTCAACAGCGCCTGTTTCGACGGCAGCCGTTTCGACAGCAGCCGTTTCGACAACTACAGGCGCCACGGCCACGGCATCAGCTACCGGTGCAGCCACTTCGCTGGCGGCAGTTTCTGCGGCAACCACTGCCACGTTGGCCGCAACAGCAGCTTCGCCGGATTCGCCGGCAGCGGCCTCGCCGGACTCGGCTACGTTGCCATCATCACGACGATCACGGCGGGAACGGCGACGGCGGCGCTCACGCGGCTCGCGCTGCTGCTCGCCAGCTTCCACTGCCTGCGGCTGCTCAGCGCTGCCGGTTTGCTCAGCGGCCTGCTCGGCTGCCTCGGCCACGGCTTCCTGCACGGCTTCGGCGTTGGCGGCGGCTACCTGGGCTTCCTTGCCGGCATCGCGGTTGCGCTCGCGGCGACGCTCATTGCGCGGTTCACGCGCCTCACGTTGCTGCGGTGCATCGCCTTCCACCTGCTCGTTACGCACGGCATTTTCACGCGGCTCACGGGCTTCGCGCGGCTCGCGTTCGCGACGCGGGGCACGTTCCTGGCGCGGCTGCTGCTCGTCACGCGCGGCGGCATCCTGCGGCTGGCCACCACGGCGGCGCTCGTCCTGCTGGCGCGGCTGACGTTCTTCGCGGTTGCCATCACGGCCACCACGCTGCTCGTCACGCTCGCGGCGCTGCTGGCCATTGCCGTTGCCACGGCGCTCATTGCGCTGACGCGGGCCGCGCTGTTCGCGCGCCACAGGCTTCTTGGCCTCGGTCTTCACTTCGGCCGGTGCGGCAGGCGCCTCACCCAGCAGGCCCTTGAACCAGCCCACGATCTTGCCGATCAGGCCACCTTCTGCCGCAGCGGCGGCAGCTGCCGGCGCAACGGGCGCCGCTACCGGCTCGGCCACGGTCGGTGCCGGTTGTGCCGGGGTAATGCCCTTGACGGCGGCTTCCTGACGCTCCGGCTTGGCCTTGTCCTGGCCGAACGGCAGTACGTCATCCTGCTCCGGCATTTCCACGCGGCGGTAGCTCGGCGCATCGCCGATTTCGGCCAGGTCGTCGTGACGCACGCGCACGATCTGGTAATGCGGGGTTTCCAGATGCAGATTGGGGATCAACACCACGGACACATCGAGGCGCGCCTCGATGGCATAGATTTCGGCACGCTTCTCGTTGAGCAGGAAGGTAGCCACATCCACCGGCACCTGTGCGTGCACCGCACCGGTGTTTTCCTTCATTGCCTCTTCCTGGATGATGCGCAGGATGTGCAGGGCGGAGGATTCGATACCGCGGATGAAGCCGATGCCATGACAACGCGGGCACGGCACGTGGCTGGTTTCACCCAGCGACGGCTGCAGGCGCTGACGGGACAGTTCCAGCAGGCCGAAGCGCGACAGCTTGCCCATCTGTACGCGGGCACGGTCATGCTTCAGCACGTCACGCAGACGGTTTTCCACGTCACGCTGGTTCTTGGTGTTCTCCATATCGATGAAGTCGATGACGATCAGGCCACCCAGGTCGCGCAGGCGCAGCTGACGGGCGATCTCTTCCGCGGCTTCCAGGTTGGTGCGGAAGGCGGTGTCTTCGATGTCGGCGCCCTTGGTGGCGCGGGCGGAGTTCACGTCCACCGAAACCAGGGCTTCGGTGTGGTCGATCACGATGGCACCACCGGACGGCAGGGTTACGCTGCGCGAGAAGGCGGTTTCGATCTGGTGTTCGATCTGGAAACGGGAGAACAGCGGTACCGGGTCCTTGTACAGCTTCACGCGGCCAACGTTGTTGGGCATCACGTGGCTCATGAACTGGCGGGCCTGTTCGTAGATTTCTTCGGTATCGATGAGGATTTCGCCGATATCCGGCTGGAAGTAGTCGCGGATGGCGCGGATAACCAGGCTGCCTTCCTGCAGGATCAGGAACGGCGCGGACTGGGCACCGGCGGCGCTGTCAACGGCACGCCACAGTTGCAGCAGGTAGTTCAGGTCCCACTGCAGCTCTTCCAGATTGCGGCCGATGCCGGCGGTACGGGCGATCAGGCTCATGCCACCCGGCACTTCCAGCTGCGACAGCAGGTCTTTCAGCTCCTGACGCTCTTCACCCTCGATGCGGCGCGATACGCCACCGCCACGCGGGTTGTTCGGCATCAGCACCACGTAGCGGCCGGCCAGGCTGATGTAGGTGGTCAGTGCAGCGCCCTTGTTGCCGCGCTCGTCCTTCTCCACCTGCACCACCACTTCCATGCCTTCGCGCAGAACGTCCTGGATACGCGGACGGCCGCCATCGAAGTTCTGGAAATAGGAACGGGCAACTTCCTTGAACGGCAGGAAACCGTGACGTTCGGTGCCGTAGTCGACAAAGCAGGCTTCCAGCGAAGGCTCGATGCGGGTGATCGTGCCCTTGTAGATATTGCCCTTGCGTTGCTCCTTGCCTACGGTCTCGATGTCGAGATCGATGAGCTTTTGCCCATCAACAATGGCGACGCGCAGCTCTTCGGCCTGCGTCGCATTGAACAGCATGCGTTTCATTAAAAAAAGTCCCTGTGCGCACACTCACGCAAGGGGTACAGCAAGTATTTGACGGCCCAATGTCTGAGATGGGCGCATTCCGAAAGAAGCGTTAGGTAAAGAGCGCAATACAACGATGTACTAAGCCGACTTCCTGTCTTAATGTCACGTGGCCCCCGGCCGCCTGGATTCCAGGCTGTCCGGTATCAATGCTGTTCCCTCCGGATGACTTCATGCTGGCGGGAACGAATGGGTTGCGGCAGGCCACGCCGGGTCAAACTTTGCTGCGAACCCCGTAACAGGCTTGTTGTCGCGGGGTGGAATCTGGCGTGAGTGCGTCATGCATGTAAATGCATTAACATCGCTACTTTGCGGTGAGCGAGACAACCTTGGCTGCGTCCGGGAAACCGGCGTCAGGTCTGGCACTAAGCCAGCCGGCCAGTCGGTGTAGCGCAGCAGCGCCGCGGACATTCTGTCTGCGACCCCAAATCCGGTAAGCTTCAAGCCATAATTTCGGGCAAAAAGCTTACGAAGTATAAGCATTATGACTGACATTCGCAAAGATTCTGTAACCCTGCATCAAGTGGACGAAAACGGCGCCGAGCAAAGACTGGACAATTACCTGGTCAAGTTGCTGCGCGGCGTCCCCAAAAGCCATATCTATCGCATCATCCGCTCCGGCGAGGTGCGCGTGAACAAGGGCCGCGCCAAGGCCGAAACCAAGCTGGCCAGCGGCGACGAGTTGCGCATTCCGCCGATTAGGGTGGCGGAACGCCCGGCACAGGATGCGGTACCCGGCTGCGAATTTCCCATCGTGTACGAGGACGACGCGCTGCTGGTAATCAACAAGCCGGCCGGCGTCGCAGTGCATGGCGGCAGCGGCGTGTCCTTCGGTGTGATCGAGCAGCTGCGCCGCGCCCGCCCCGAGGCACGCTACCTGGAGCTGGTGCACCGCCTGGACCGCGAGACCTCCGGCCTGCTGATGATCGCCAAGAAACGCTCGGCGCTGGTAAAGCTGCACGAGATGATCCGCAACGACGTGCCGCAGAAGCGCTATTTCGCTCTGGGGCTGGGCAGCTGGCCGGCCAATGTGCAGCACGTCAAATTGCCGCTGCACCGCTTTCACACCCCCAGCGGCGAACGCATGGTACGCGTGGATGCCGACCAGGGTATCTACGCGCATACTATTTTCACCGTGCAGCAGCGCTACCGCGGGTTTACGCTGGTAGAAGCGCTGCTGCGCACCGGGCGCACACACCAGATCCGCGTGCACATGCAGGCCAGCGGCTGCCCGATTGCCGGCGACGAGAAATACGGCGATTTTGCCGCCAACCGCGAGCTGCAGAAGCGCGGCCTCAAGCGCATGTTCCTGCATGCGGCCAACCTGGCATTGCCGCACCCACTGACCGGTGAGCCATTGGCCCTGCACGCGCCGCTGCCGCCGGAACTGACCCGTTTTCTGGATACCCTGACGCATGAAGCATGAACTTGATCTGATCGTGTTCGACTGGGACGGCACGCTGATGGACTCCACCGCCCATATCGTGCATTCCATCCAGGCGGCCTGCCGCGACCTGGGCCTGCCCACGCCGCCGCGCGAGCGCGCCAGCCATGTCATCGGCCTGGGATTGGTGGATGCCATGCGCCACGTCTGCCCTGGCCTGCCGGAAAGCGGCTACCAGGACATGGTGCAGGCCTACCGTCACCACTACCTGTCCGGCGACGAAACCATCGAACTGTTCGAAGGCGTTGCCGAAGGCCTGGCCGCGCTGGAAGACGCCGGCTACCTGCTGGCAGTCGCCACCGGCAAGAGCCGCGTCGGGCTGGATCGCGTATTGGCCGCCACCGGCCTTGGCCGGCACTTCCTCACCACCCGCACCGTGGACGAGTGCCAATCCAAGCCGCACCCGGAAATGCTGCTGCAGATCACCGACCAGCTGGGCATGCTGCCGGCCCGCACGGTGATGGTGGGCGACACCACTCACGACCTGCTGATGGCGCGCAATGCCGGCACCATGGCGGTGGGCATGAGCTACGGTGCCCACCCGGTGGAAGACCTGGAAGACTGCGAACCGCGCGCCATCTTCCACAGTTTTGCCGAACTGCAGGCATGGCTGCTGTCCGGCAACTGATTGCTTGCAGCGAGCAGCTGCAGGAAGGCGGCCTGGGAGTGCGCTTCACCGTGCAGCTGGCCGGCGAGCCCACCCCTGCCGCCGCATTTGCCATTCGCTATGCAGGCAAGGTGCACGCCTACCTCAACCGCTGCCGTCACGTGCCCACCGAACTGGACTGGCAGGACGGCCGCTTCTTCGACTTCAGCGGCCACTACCTGATCTGCAGCCTGCATGGCGCGCTGTACCTACCGGAAAGCGGCCAGTGCGTGGCTGGTCCCTGCAATGGGCGCAGCCTGTTCAAGCTGCGGATAGAGGAATGTGACGGCCAGGTATACTATCTGGCCGAAACTACCAGCTGACATAAGGAATCGACGTGGAACAGGAACCGCACTGGGAACGCCAGCTGATCGAAAAACTGGCCAGCGCAGGGCTGATCGAGCAGCGCCGCACGCGACGCTGGAAGACCTTCTTCCGCCTGATGTGGCTGGGCGTGGCACTGCTGGCGCTGTACGGCCTGTTCAGCACGCCGGCGCTGGAGAACCACAACGGCGCGCACACCGCGCTGGTAGCACTGGACGGCGTCATCGACAGCGAAAGCCAGGCCAGCGGCAAATTGCTGGAAGGCCTGCAGCAGGCCTACGACGACAGCAATACCCGCGGCATCATCATTCGCGCCAACAGCCCTGGTGGCAGCCCGGCGCTATCCGGCATAGCCAATGACGAAATCCGCCGCCTCAAGTCGCTGCATCCGAACATTCCGCTGTACGTGGTGGTGGAAGAAGTGTGCGCCTCCGGCTGCTACTACATTGCCGCCGCCGCCGACCGCATCTACGTGGACAAGGCCAGCCTGGTCGGCTCCATTGGCGTGATCTCGGAAGGCTTTGGTTTCAACAAGGCAATGGACAAGCTCGGCATTGAGCGGCGCCTGGCCACCGCCGGCAGCAACAAGGGCATGGGCGACCCGTTCTCGCCGCAGGAGCCAAAACAGGAGGCAATTCGCCAGTCCTTGCTGAACGACATCCACCAGCAATTCATCGCCGTGGTGAAACAGGGCCGCGGCCAACGTCTGAAGAATGACCCGGAGCTGTTCAGCGGCCGGGTATGGCTGGGCAGCGGCGCCGTGCCGCTGGGCCTGGCCGATGGCCTGGGCTCGGTGAACTCAGTGGCGCGCGAAGTGATCAAGGCGGAAACAGTTGTGGACTTCACCCCGGACGACGACTTTGCCAGCCGCGTGGCGCGCCAGGTTGGCGTGGCTTTCCGCGGCAGCGTGAGCTCGTTGTTCGATCTGCGCTGGCGCTAAGCGCCAGCCAGCCTGGAGGATTGACATGGCACGACGTCGCAGACGGGAAGAAGAACACGAGAACCACGAACGCTGGCTGGTTTCCTACGCCGACTTCATCACCCTGCTGTTCGCCTTTTTCGTGGTGATGTATTCGATCTCGCAGGTGAACGAGGGCAAGTACCGGGTACTGTCCGGCGCCATGATGGATGCCTTCCGCAGCGGCAGCCTGGCCATTCAGGCTACCCCGCCGTCCGGTAGCGCCAACACCATGATCGAAGTCCCCAACACCAAGCCGATTGCCAATGCGGTAAAGGGCGAGGCGCGCATCCGCGAACGGCAGAAACTGGAGGCCCTCACCAGCGGCCTGTCGAAAACGCTGTCGCCGCTGATCCAGGGCGGCCAGCTGTCGATGAACCAGGACGACGAAGGCATCCATATCGAGATTCGCGATACCGCGCTGTTCCCCACCGGCCAGGCTGCCCCGCTGGGCAATTCGCCGCAGCTGCTGGCCAGCGTGGCACGACAACTGGCCATGGTGGACAACCAGATCCGCGTGGAAGGCTTCACCGACAACACCCCGATCCGCAACGCGGTGTATCCGTCCAACTGGGAGCTGTCTGCCGCACGCGCCGGCAGCATCGTGCGCCTGTTCATGGAAAACGGCATAGCTCCGGACCGGCTGGTAGCCGTTGGCCGCGCCGAAACCAAGCCGGCCGCCGACAACGGCACCATGGAAGGCCGCGCCAGGAACCGCCGCGTGGCCATTACCGTGATTTCCAATACTGCGCTGCAGCAAAGTGATGTACCAAATGCTGGCAGCCCTTCCTCCAACCCCTGATCGCTGACGCCCGGATACTCTCCATGACCACGCACATCACACCAGCCGCCCTGGCCCAACTGTTTACCGATGCCCGCACCCACACTCACTGGCAGGATCGCCAGGTCAGCGAAGCGACACTGCGCGAACTGTTCGATCTGCTGAAGATGGGCCCGACCAGCGCCAACAGCTCACCGGCGCGCTTCGTGTTCGTGCAATCCCCCGAAGCCAAGGCCAGGCTCAAGCCCTGCCTGTCGGAAGGCAATGTCGACAAGACCATGCAGGCGCCGGTTACCGTCATCGTCGCCATGGACATGCAGTTCTATGAACAGCTGGGCAAGCTGTATCCGCACAGCCCGGACGCGCGCAGCTGGTTTGCCGGCAACGATGCGGTGATCCACAGCACCGCCTTCCGCAACAGCTCGCTGCAGGGTGCCTACCTGATCATGGCAGCCCGCGCACTGGGGCTGGATTGCGGCCCGATGTCCGGTTTCGATGCCGCCAAGCTGGAAGCCGAGTTCTTCCCGCAGGGCAATATCAAGGCCAACTTCCTGATCAATCTGGGTTATGGCGAGGCCGGCAGGCTGCATGCGCGCTCACCGCGCTTTGCCTTCGAAGACGCCTGCCAGATCGTGTAATCCCCCCTGTTGCCCGCGCCCGGTTATAATGCCGGGCGTTTTCATTTCCCGGAGTCACCATGCTTTACCCCCTGATACGCCCCTTGCTGTTCAAGACCGATGCGGAAAATGCGCATGAAATGACACTGAAGATGCTGGATCTTTCGCACCAGCTGCAGCTGTCCGGTCTGGTAGCAGGCAAGGTTGGCCGCAACCCGGTAAAAGCCATGGGACTCACCTTCCCCAACCCGGTGGGCCTGGCCGCCGGCCTGGACAAGAACGGCGACCACATCGACGCGCTGGCGGCGCTCGGTTTCGGTTTCATTGAAATCGGCACCGTCACCCCGCGGCCACAGGATGGCAACCCCAAGCCACGCCTGTTCCGCGTGCCGGAGCACCAGGGCATCATCAACCGCATGGGCTTCAACAACAAGGGCGTGGATGCCCTACTGCAGAACGTGCGCCAGAGCCGCTTCAAGGGCATCCTCGGCATCAATATCGGCAAGAACGCCACCACGCCGATCGAGCAGGCCAAGGACGACTACCTGATCTGCCTGGACAAGGTGTACGAGTGTGCCAGCTACGTCACCGTCAATATCTCCTCGCCCAATACCAAGAACCTGCGTCAGCTGCAGCAGGCCGATGAACTGTCCGACCTGCTGCTGGCACTGAAGAATCGCCAGTCGCGGCTGGCCGACCAGTACGGCCGCTACGTGCCGCTGGCAGTGAAGATCGCGCCTGACCTGGACGATGAACAGATCGACGCCATCGGCCGCCTGCTGATGCAGCACCAGCTCGATGCGGTGATCGCCACCAACACCACACTGTCGCGTAGCGAAATTGCCGGCCACCCGTTGGAAAACGAGGCTGGCGGCCTGTCCGGCGCGCCGGTGCGCGAGCGCTCCACCCAGCTGATCCGCAAGCTGGCCCGCACCCTGGACGGCGCCCTGCCCATCATTGGCGTGGGCGGTATCCTGTGCGGCGAAGACGCGAAGGAAAAAATCGATGCCGGCGCCACCCTGGTACAGCTGTACTCCGGCCTGATCTACCGCGGCCCGGAGCTGATCGCCGAGTGCGCCAAGGCTCTGCAGGCGCGCTAAGCCTGCGGCAGCAATGACAATGCCCACCTTGCGGTGGGCATTTGTGTTTGCGGCCAACAGTTACGTCGCTGCGTCACCTGGCGGGAATGGCACCCAGCGCCCTTCGAACAAACGCTCCAGCGGCTGATAGCGCTGCTTGTAGGCCATCTTCGGTGACTCGCCGATCCAGTAGCCCAGGTACACGTGCGGCAAACCCAGGCTGCGGGCCTGCTCCACCTGCCACAGCACCCCGTAGACGCCATAGCAAGCGCCGGCGACATCGGGGTCAAAAAAGGTATACACCGCCGACATGCCGTCATCCAGATGATCGATCAGGCTGACCATGCGTAGCACGCCATCTTCGCGGAATTCCACCAGCGAACTGTTCACCCGGCTCTTCAGAATGAACTCGGCATACTGCGCCGGATCGTCCTCCGACATGCCGCCGCCATCGTGCCGCGCCTTCTGGTAGCGACAATACAGCTGGTAGTGCTCCTCGCTGAACTGCAGCGGCAGGCTGTGGCTGCTGAGGCCGGCATGCCGCTGCCAGGCGCGGCGCTGGCTGCGATCCGGCACAAAGCGCGCCACCGGGATGCGCACCGGGATGCAGGCCTGGCAGTCATCGCAATACGGACGGTAGGTAAAGTGCCCGCTGCGACGAAAGCCCAGGCTTACCAGCCTGGAATACACGCTGCCATCGATGGCATCGGCCGGTATCGCCACCTGCGAACGCGCCTGCCTGCCCTCCAGATAGCTGCAGGCATAGGGCGCAGTGGCATAGAAATGAATGATCGCTACAGCATCATCACGATGGCTCATTGCAGAACTCGGTGGCCCACAGGGAAGCAGGCGCTGGCAGTCGGATATACGTTTCGAGTCTAGCAACAAATTCGGCACGTGGAATCAGTTGCGCGCCCAGGCTTTCCAGATGCGGTGTGAACAGCTGGCAGTCGATCATGCCGAAACCATTGCCGAACAGCACTTCCGCCAGCCGGACCACGGCGATCTTGGAGGCATCGGTAACACGGTGAAACATGGATTCGCCATAGAACATGCGGCCAACCGCCACGCCGTACAGCCCGCCTACCAGCCGGCCCTGCTGCCAGACTTCGGCGGAATGGGCATGGCCCGCCGCATGCAGCGCGCAGTAGGCGGCGATCATGTCCTCGGTGATCCAGGTGCCGCTCTGGCCGACACGCGGTGCGGCACAAGCCCGCATCACCGCCTCGAAATCACGGTCGAAACAGAAGGTGTATGGCTTGTTGCGCAGCGACTTGGCCAGCGAGCGGGTGACTCGCAGCTTGTCCGGCTGCAGCACCATGCGCTGCGATGGCGCCCACCACAGTATCGGATCGCCAGGGGAAAACCAGGGGAAGATGCCGCGCTGATAGCCAGCCAGCAGGCGGCCACTACTCAGGTCACCACCTACGGCCAGCAGGCCGTCAGGTTCGGCCAGCGCGCGAGAGACAGCTGGGAATTCGTAAGCGTCGCCCAGCAGCGGGATCATCGCTTGTAGGTTTTGGGAGCGGTACCGGCGCAGTCGCTGCATTCGCCATACAGGTACAGCGAATGTTCCTGGATGGTAAAGCCGTGCTGGGCGGCAATGCGGTTCTGCAGTTCTTCGATCTGCGGATCGAAGAACTCGGTTACCTTGCCGCAGCGGTAGCACACCATGTGGTCGTGGTGGCCGCCTTCGTTCAGCTCGTATACCGCCTTGCCGGATTCGAAATGGTGGCGCACCAGAATACCGGCCTGCTCGAACTGGGTCAGCACGCGGTAAATGGTAGCCAGGCCGATATCAGCATCCTCGGACAGCAGCTTCTTGTATACATCTTCGGCGGACAGGTGACGTTCATTGCTGTTTTCAAACAGATCCAGAATACGCAGACGCGGTCCGGTGGCCTTGAGGCCGATGCCTTTCAGATGGCTGGCTTTGTTCATGAGTTTGCGGTGTATATCGTGGTTGGCAGTCTTCCAGTATGATAAAGCCTTTCAGCAGATTCCCCAACTATGAAGGTAGCCATGGCCAAACTGCTCAAGCCCGCTCTCGTGCTCTCCGCCCTGCTGTTGGCAGGTTGCAGCAGCCTCAATCCGCTGAACTGGTTCTCCGCCCATCGCATGGACATCCAGCAAGGCAACTATGTGACCGAGGACGTGGTTGCCCGCGTGAAACCGGGCATGAACCGCTCGCAGGTGCGCTTCCTGCTGGGCACCCCGCTGTTGACCGATATCTTCCACGCCAACCGCTGGGACTACCTGTACCGCATCGAGCGCCCGGGCAAGCCGCTGGAGGAAAAGAGCCTGGTGGTGTATTTCAATGCCAATGACCAGGTGGAACGTATCGAAGGCCAGGCTTTCCCTGCCCTGCGTCCGCAACTGGATGCCAGCAACGCAACTGGACAAGTAACACAATGAGCACCCTGAACGTCGTCATCGTCGGCGCCGGCGGCCGCATGGGCCGCACGCTGATCGAATCCGTACTCGAAACCCCGAATGCCCGCCTGCACGCCGCCCTGGAACGTGAAGGTTCGCCGTTCATCGGCCAGGATGCCGGCCTGTTCATGGGCCGCGATACCGGCGTGAAGATCAGCAGCGACTTCAACGCCGCGCTGGATGGCGCCAGCGTGGTGATCGACTTCACCCGCCCGGAAGGCACGCTGGCCCACATGGCCGCCTGCGTGGAGCGGAACGTGCAGATGATCATCGGCACCACCGGCTTCGACGACGCCGGCAAGGCCGCCATCCAGGCTGCCGGCGAGAAGATCGGCATCGTGTTTGCGGCCAACTTCAGCGTGGGCGTGAACCTCACTTTCAAGCTGCTGGACATGGCTGCCCGCGTGCTGGACGAAGGTTACGATATCGAGATTACCGAAGCGCACCACCGCTTCAAGGTAGACGCCCCGTCCGGCACCGCGCTGCGCATGGGCGAAGTGGTTGCCAATGCGCTGGGCCGCGACCTCAAGCAATGCGCGGTATACGGCCGCGAAGGCGTTACCGGCGAGCGTGACCCCGGCACCATCGGCTTTGCCACCGTGCGCGCCGGCGACGTGGTGGGCGACCACACCGTGCTGTTCGCCGCACTGGGCGAGCGCGTGGAGATCACCCACAAGGCTTCCAGCCGTGCGACCTTCGCCAATGGCGCGGTACGTGCAGCCAAATGGCTGGCGGACAAGCCGCACGGCCTGTTCGACATGCAGGACGTGCTTGGCCTGCGTTAAGAATAGATTCACGATCTCGCGAGCTAGGGCGAGACAAGGCAAAAATGGCTGAGGAAGCGGAGTTTACAAGTGGTAAATGAGCATTTCGAAGCCGTTTTTAACGCCGTATCGCCGACGCGCAGCAAATCGTGAGCAATATCTGATGTCGAGCCGCCTGTGGTTCCTGCTACTGGCCAGCCTTACCGGGCTGGCCAGTGTCGTTTCATTGCTGGCCGGCAACGATGCCGCGGCCAGCATCGCCGCCCTGCTGCAATTGCCGGGGCATGACCCGCTGCAACACACCCTGCTGCTGCAACTGCGCCTACCCCGCATCGTCAGTGCCGCCTCCGCCGGCGCGCTGCTGGCCTGCGCCGGGCTGGCGATCCAGGCGCGCTTTCACAATGATCTGGCCGAGCCCGGCCTGATCGGCATTTCCGGTGGCGGCGCGCTGGCCGCCGCGCTGGCACTGGCCGCCGCGCTGCCGGCACAACTGGTTTCGCTGGCGGCCTTTGCCGGCTCCACGCTGGCGCTGCTGGCGATCCAGCTGCTGGCCCACGGCCGCTCTGCCGCCAAGCTGCTGCTGGCAGGCGTAGCGGTAAATGCGCTGTGTGGCAGCCTGCTCACCTTGCTGATCTCCTCCCTGCCGGATGGCGCGCTGCGCAATGTCACCTTCTGGTTGATGGGCAGCTTTGCCGGCGCCAGCCCGGCGCAGGCACTGCTGCTGGCGGCCGCGGCACTGCTGATCGGCACCCTGCTGTGGCGGCAGGCGGATTTCCTGCAGGCGCTGCAGCTGGGCGACCGGGCGGCGTTCTATAGCGGTTTCCATGTTGGCCGCAGCGGCGCCATTACCGTGCTGCTGGCCACACTGGCCTGCGGTCTGGTGGTGGCGCAGTGCGGCATGGTTGGCTTCATCGGCCTGATGGCGCCGCACATGCTGCGACGGCTGGTTGGCCTGCAATTGCGACCACTGCTGCTGCTCACCCCGCTGGCCGGCGCGCTGCTGGCGCTGGTAGCCGACCTGATCGCCAGCCAGGCGCTGTACCCGGCGGAGCTGCCGATCGGGGTGATCACCAGCTTGGCCGGCGCACCGTTCTTCCTCTACCTGCTGGCCAGGCAGCGAGGCGCCGATGCTTGAAATCCGTGCGCTCAGCCTGCTGCGGCCAACCCGCTTGCATGACATCAGCGCCACGCTGCCGGCTGGCCAGCTCAGCGTGATCCTAGGCCCCAACGGCGCTGGCAAGAGCACGCTGCTGCACCTGCTGGGCGGCGCGCTGCGCCCTGCCAGCGGTACAGTAAGCATGGCAGGGCAAGCTATCAGCGGCCAGGCACCGGCCGTACTCGCCACCATGCGCGCCATGGTAGAGCAGCAGCCGGCACGCCCTGCAGGCATGACGGTGGCTACCCTGCTGGATATCGGCCACGGCCTGCCGGATGCGGATGCCCGACAACAGGCGATCGACGCCACCTGCATCCACGATCTGCTAGCCCGCGACTGCGCCACGCTGTCCGGCGGCGAAATCGCCCGCGTGCACCTGGCGCGGGCGCTGCACCAGCTGTTTGCCAGCAGCAACGCCTGCCGTTACCTGCTGCTGGACGAGCCCACCGCCGCGCTGGACATCGGCGCCGCCCAGCTGCAGCTGGCCAGCCTGCGCCAGCTGGCACACCAGCACAACATTGGCGTGGTAGCAGTGCTGCACGACGTGAACCTGGCGGCGCAACATGCCGACCACGTGCTGCTACTGAAAGACGGTAGCGCCATGGCCAGCGGCGCAGCCGCGGATATCCTGCAGCTGCCGCTGCTGCAGGACCTGTACGACGCGCCGCTGCACGAGCTGCGTGATGCGGACGGGCGCCGCGCCTTTCTGGCGGTGTAGCCGTACAACACGTAGGGCGGAAGCCTCGTAGAGGCGTTCCGCTACGAGGTCGCCAACTTGCTGGCGGAACGCCCCTGACGGGGCTTCCGCCCTACATGCTTATCCGGGCTACCTGTCGCACCTCAGCTGCACACAAAGCACAAGGCCGGGCATTGCCCGGCCTTGTGCTTTGCCATGCGGCCAACCTTTACGCCATCGCCGGCACCTCTGGTTTCACTTCAAAACGCTGCTGCACCGTGCCGTCGGTATCCACACTTTCCAGCCGCACGTCGAAGCCCCACAGCCGTGCCACGTGCTTCAGCACTTCCTGCGCGCTGCCGTCATCCAGCGGTTTGCGGTTGTGCCTGCTGTGGCGCAGCGTCAGGCTGCGATCGCCACGCACATTCACCGACCACACCTGGATGTTCGGCTCGCGGGTTCCCAGGTTGTACTGCTCGGACAGCATCTGGCGGATGCGACGGTAGCCGGCCTCGTCGTGAATGGCGGCAACCTCCAGCTTGTCGTCCTGGTCGTCGTCGCGGATGGCGAACAGGCGGAAGTCGCGGATCAGCTTGGGCGACAGGTACTGTGAAATGAAGCTTTCGTCCTTGAAGTTCTTCATGGCGAATTCCAGCACCGGGCGCCACGGCTGGCCGGCGATGTCCGGGAACCATTCGCGGTCTTCGTCGGTGGGGTGCTCGCAGATGCGCCGGATGTCCTGATACATGTTGAAGCCCAGCGCATACGGGTTGATGCCGTTGTACCAGCGCGCGGTCACCGGCGGCTGGTACACCACATTGGTGTGGCTCTGCAGGAACTCCATCATGAAACCGTCGGTCACCAGCCCCTTCTCGTACAGCCGGTTGAGAATGGTGTAGTGCCAGAAGGTGGCCCAGCCCTCGTTCATCACCTGGGTCTGGCGCTGCGGGTAGAAGTACTGCGCCACCTTGCGCACGATGCGCACGATCTCGCGCTGCCACGGCTCCAGCAGCGGTGCGGATTTTTCAATGAAGTACAGCAGGTTTTCCTGCGGCTCCGGCGGAAAGCGCGGCGGCCCCTTGCTGCTGTCGTCGCGTTCACGGCGCGGAATGGTGCGCCACAGGTCGTTCACCTGCATCTGTAGGTATTGCTCGCGCTCGTGCAGCCGTGCCTGTTCCTCGGCCAGTGACAGCCGCTGCGGCCGCTTGTAGCGGTCCACGCCGTAGTTCATCAGCGCATGGCAGGAATCCAGCAGGTCTTCCACCGCCTCGATGCCGTAGCGCTCCTCGCAGCGGCTGATGTACTGCTTGGCAAACACCAGGTAGTCGATGATGGCCGAGGCGTCGGTCCAGGTACGGAACAGGTAGTTGCCCTTGAAGAAGCTGTTGTGGCCATAGGCGGCGTGTGCGATCACCAGTGCCTGCATGGTCATGGAGTTTTCTTCCATCAGGTAGGCGATGCAGGGATTGGAGTTGATCACGATCTCGTAGGCCAGCCCCATCTGGCCGCGCTTGTAGCTCTTCTCGGTGGAAACGAAGTGCTTGCCATAGCTCCAGTGGTGGTAGTTCACCGGCATGCCTACCGAGGAGTAGGCATCCATCATCTGCTCGGCAGTGATGATCTCCAGCTGGTTGGGGTAGCAGTCCAGCTGAAACTCGTCGATGGCGATCTCGCGAATCGCCTTGTCGTACTCGTTGATCAGTTCGAAAGTCCATTCGGACCCGGTAGAGATGGGTTTCATGCTGTAGCCCTCCTCAGGCATGCGGCCAACCCTGCGAACCTGTTCACGATCTGCTGCGCGTCGGCGTTACAGCGTTAAAAGCGTCTTCGAGATGCTCATTGACTTCATGTCAATTCCGCTCTCTCTGCCGTTTTCGCCTTGTCTCGCTCTAGCTCGCTAGATCGTGAACAGGTCCTAGCGGGTGGCCGGCTGCCGCTTGAACAGTTCGCGGAACACCGGATAGATGTCGGATGGCGTGCGGATCTTCTGCATGGCGAAGTGCTTGCTCTGGTCCGCCACCTTCATGTACTCGTACCACAGGTTCTGCGGTTCACCCTCGGTAATTTCGATATAGGCGAAATACTGGCACCACGGCAGCAGCTGTTCCTGCAGGATGCGGCTGCAGTTGGCCGAATCACTGTCCCAGTTGTCGCCATCCGATGCCTGCGCGGCATAGATGTTCCACTCGCTGTTGGCGTAGCGTTTCTTCACCACGTCCGCCATCAGGTTCAGTGCCGAGGACACCACGGTGCCGCCGGATTCGCGCGAGTGAAAGAAGTCGTGCTCGTTCACCTCCACCGCACTGGTGTGGTGGCGGATGAACACCACTTCGATCTTCTCGTAATTGCGCTGCAAAAACAGGTACAGCAGGATGAAGAAGCGTTTGGCCATATCCTTCTTGCCTTCATCCATCGAGCCGGACACGTCCATCAGGCAGAACATCACCGCCTTGCTGGTGGGCTTGGGCTGCTTGACGCGGTTGTTGTAGCGCAGGTCGAACGGGTCAATGAACGGTATGCGGTTCACTTTCTCGCGCAGCGCGTGGATGTGCCGGCGGCGCTCGCGCACTTCCAGCGTGTTTTCCTCGTCCGATTCCAGCAGCGTGTCCAGGTCTTCTTCTGCCTCGCGCAGCTGGCGCAGCGTCGGGGCGGCCATGGCTACCCGCCGCGCCAGCGCGCCGCGCAGGCTGCGCACGATGCTGATATTGGCCGGCGTGCCGTCGTTGGTGTAGCCGGCGCGCACCGGCTTCATTTCCTCGATGCCCATCAGCTGGGTCTTGATCAGGTTGGGCAGCGCCAGATCCTCGAAGAACACGTTCATGAATTCTTCGCGCGACAGCTGGAACACGAAATCGTCCTCGCCCTCGCCTTCGTTGCTGGCTTTGCCGCCACCACCGCCGCCGCCACCGCCTTGCGGCCGGTTCAGGCGATCGCCCTCGATGAACTCCTCGTTGCCCGGATGTACATGGTCGGCCACGCCGCCTCGGCCGTGATGGAATACCGGTTCGGAAATGTCCTTTACCGGAATGGAGACGTTTTCACCATTCTCGATATCGGTGATGCTGCGCCCCTTGATGGCCTTGCCTACCGCCTCCTTGATCTGCGCCTTGAAACGGCGCAGGAAGCGCTCGCGGTTGACGGCCGATTTGTTCTTGCCGTTCAGTCTTCTATCGATAATGTGCGACATGCTTGTCTCCTAAAGCCTGTCGTTGGCCTGTCCGCCCGGCTGACACGGCGGCAGGATGGGCTCGGCTGGCGTTTCAGCCGGCAGGGTTGGCCGCATGCGGCCAACCCTCTCCCCGCATCACGAGGATTTGCGCACCCGCAGATACCATTCGCACAGCAGCCGCACCTGCTTGGGCGTGTAGCCCTTGGTCACCATGCGGTTGACGAAGTCTTCGTGTTTCTTGGCCTCGTCGGCGCTGGCCTTGGCGTTGAAGCTGATCACCGGCAGCAGTTCTTCCGTATTGGAGAACATCTTTTTCTCGATCACGGTGCGCAGCTTTTCGTAGCTGGTCCACAGCGGGTTCTTGCCGGCGTTGTTGGCGCGGGCGCGCAGTACAAAGTTGACGATCTCGTTGCGGAAGTCCTTCGGGTTGGAGATGCCGGCCGGCTTCTCGATTTTTTCCAGTTCAGCGTTCAGCGACGTGCGGTCGAAGCTCTCGCCGGTATCCGGGTCGCGGTATTCCTGATCCTGGATCCAGAAGTCGGCAAAGGTCACGTAGCGATCGAAGATGTTCTGCCCGTACTCGCTGTAGCTTTCCAGGTAGGCGGTCTGGATCTCCTTGCCGATGAACTCCACGTACTTGGGTGCCAGGTACTCCTTGATGAAAGTAAGGTACTTCTGCTCCTGCTCGGCGGGAAACTGCTCGCGCTCCACCTGCTGCTCCAGCACGTACAGCAAGTGCACCGGGTTGGCCGCCACTTCGGTGTGGTCGAAGTTGAACACCTTGGACAGAATCTTGTAGGCAAAGCGGGTGGATAGCCCGTTCATGCCCTCGTCCACGCCGGCAAAGTCACGGTACTCCTGCAGCGACTTGGCCTTCGGGTCGGTGTCCTTCAGGTTTTCGCCGTCATACACCTGCATCTTGCTGTACAGGCTGGAGTTTTCCGGGTCTTTCAGCCGCGACAGCACCGCGAACTGCGCCATCATCTTCAGCGTGCCCGGAGCGCAGGGCGAGCCGGACAGCGAGGAGTTGCGCAACAGCTTGTCGTAGATCTTGATCTCTTCCGTCACCCGCAGGCAGTACGGCACCTTGACGATGTAGATACGGTCGAGGAAGGCCTCGTTGTTCTTGTTGTTGCGGAACTGCTTCCATTCACTCTCGTTGGAGTGCGCCAGGATGATGCCGTCGAAGGGAATCGCGCCGAAACCTTCCGTGCCCTTGAAGTTGCCCTCCTGGGTGGCGGTCAGCAGCGGGTGCAGCACCTTGATCGGCGCCTTGAACATTTCCACGAATTCCAGCAGGCCCTGGTTGGCCAAGCACAGGCCACCGGAGTAGCTGTAGGCGTCCGGATCGTCCTGGGCGTAGCTTTCCAGTTTGCGGATGTCCACCTTGCCCACCAGCGAGCTGATGTCCTGGTTGTTCTCGTCACCTGGCTCGGTTTTGGATACCGCAATCTGCTTCAGTACCGACGGGTAGCGCTTCACCACGCGGAACTGGCTGATGTCACCATTGAACTCGTGCAGGCGTTTCACCGCCCACGGGCTGGGAATCGCCCGCAGGTAGCGGCGCGGAATGCCGTACTGCTCTTCCAGCAGGGCGCCGTCTTCGTCATAGTTGAACAGCCCCAGGGCCGACTCGTTCACCGGGCTGCCCTTGATGCTGTAGAACGGCACCCGTTCCATCAGCTCCTTCAGTTTTTCGGCAATCGACGACTTACCACCACCCACCGGGCCCAGCAGGTAGAGAATCTGCTTCTTCTCTTCCAGCCCTTGCGCGGCGTGGCGGAAGTAGGCAACTACCTGTTCGATAGCATCTTCCATGCCGTAAAACTCACGGAAGGCCGGGTAGACGCGGATCATCTTGTTGCTGAAGATGCGGGACAGGCGCGAATCGTGACGGGTATCGACCATCTCAGGCTCGCCAATCGCCATCAGCATGCGCTCGGCCGGCGAGGCGTAGGTCATCGGGTCGCGCTTGCACAGCTCAAGGAACTCCTGGATGGTGTATTCCTCTTCGCGGGTGCGGTCGTAACGGGAAGCGTAGTGACTGAAGATGTCTGGGGTCATGGCGTCACCCTCCTGGTGGAGGCAAACGAGACCCTGGCAGAAGCATGATTGCCGTGCCAGATCCCCCTTGCCAAGTTGTCAGCTGTCGCGGAAAAGCTGTTCTTTGTTTGGGTATAGCACAGCAAAAAAACTGCAAGTAAGAAAAAGCCGTCATGCAGACGGCTTTTTTAATATTTACTTATCAAACCCATTGTCATGTTTTGCGCTGCAAAATCCGTGCGCCGATTTCATACAGCTTGCCGCGCTCCACCTCGTTGCAGCGCCGCACCTCCACTGTGGCCTCCAGCGGCCGCATCGGCACGTTGCCGACCCCAGGGACGATCACCACCACTTCCAGTCTTTCGCCGTGCTGCGGCACGTAGGAGCAACGTATCGCCATGCCGTCCACCGACAGGTCGACACACTCGCCATAGTGCGTCTCGCCGGTGTGCAGCGACTTGAACTTGGTGCGGCAGCCCATGCGCATGCGGCGGCCGACGCGGCGATCCTGGTAGTGGCTCTCAAACGGTTTCACCAGCGAGCTTCCCCTGTTGCCATGCGGCCAACCAGTGCAGGCCGACTATGGTCTTGCTGTCCGCGATTTCCCCGCTCAGCGCCATCTGCTGCACGTCTTCCAGCGGCAGCAGCAGCACTTCCAGGAATTCGCCCTCGTCCAGCTGCCGTTGCTGCAGCTGCAGGCCGGTGGCCAGGTAGTAGTGGATCACCTCGTCGGCATAGCCGATGCAGGGCCAGGCCTTGCCAAGATAGCGCCACTGGCTGGCGACATAGCCGGTTTCTTCCAGCAGTTCGCGCCGCGCGGTGTCGTGAGGATGTTCCGCCGGGTCCAGTTTGCCAGCCGGTATCTCCAGAAACTCGCGGCCAGCCGGGTAGCGATACTGCCGCTCCATTACCAGTCTGCCGTCGTCGGTCAGTGCCAGCATCGCGGCGGCACCGGGGTGGCGAATGAATTCGCGCACCGCCGTGGCGCCATCGGGCAGGCTTACCTGGTCGCGGCTTACCTGGATGAAACTGCCGCGAAACACCTGTTCGCTACTGAGGGTTTTTTCTGTGAGATCCACGCTGCGTCTTTCGCTGTTGCCAATGATGCCGCACCACCAGGCGCCAGCTGAACATCACCAGGCCGTAACCGCACAGGGCCAGGATCAGCCCCAGCAGCGGCACGCCCAGCAGCAGCGGTGCGCCATACTCGCGCAGCCAGTACAGCAGCTGCGGCCCGGATAGTGCGATGTCGTACCAGGCGCCTTCCGGCATCTGCGGCATTGTAACTGCCCCCGGCTGGCCAAGTAATGCCTCTCCCAACCGGAAAGCCAGGAAATACAGCGGCAGATAGGTGAACGGGTTGGTATACAGCGTGCAGATCAACGCCACCGGCAGATTGATGCGGAAAAGCAACGCCAGCGCGCCGGCAGTGAGCATCTGCGTCGGCCCCGGCATCAGGCCGGAGAACATGCCCACAGCCACCGCGCGCGCCACATTGCGCCGTTGCACGCTCCACAGCTCGGGGCGGTCCAGATAAGGGCGCAAGAAGCGCAGTGCCGGCGCCTGCAGCCAGCCGTGGGCGATGTCCATCTTGTTGCGTACCCAGCGCTTCAGTCTTGCCATGCCATTTCCATAGATATTCGATCCGAAATTGTTTGCCAAAACGGCAGGAATAATTTAAACAGTCGTTTGATTTAGTTCTGCCAAGGCAGAAGACACGCACGGCCGCCCACCCGGCCAACACGAGGAAACCGACCCGGCCACGCGCCGGGCCGCGCAAAACAACGGAGACCATCATGCCCGCTTACCAAGCACCGCTGCGCGATTTTGATTTTGTCCTCAATGAGCTGATCAAAGTTCAGGACATCCTGCCCTCACTGCCGGGTTATGAAGAGGCGAGCCAGGATATTTTCACTTCCTACCTGGAAGCCGCCGCCCAGTTCTGCCAGCAGGAGCTGGCACCGCTGAACCGCCAGGGCGACGAGGAAGGCTGCCAGTTCGACCCGGCCACCAAGTCGGTTACCACCCCGGTGGGCTTCAAGGATGCATACAAACAGTATTGCGAACTCGGCTTCCCGGCGCTGGACTGCGACCCGGCCTACGGCGGCCAGGGCATGCCCAAATCGCTGGCCTTTCCGGTAATGGAGATGCAGTGTGCGGCCAACGTGGCCTGGTCGATGTACCCCGGCCTGTCGCACGGCGCCTATTCCGCCATTCACGCCCACGGCACCAATGAGCAGAAGGCTACCTATCTGCCGCGGCTGGTGGACGGCAGCTGGACCGGCACCATGTGCCTGACCGAGCCGCACTGCGGCACCGATCTTGGCCTGCTGAAGACCCGTGCCGAACCGAACGCAGACGGCAGCTACAGCATCACCGGCACCAAGATCTTCATCTCCGCCGGCGAGCACGACATGTCCGACAACATCATCCACCTGGTGCTGGCGCGCCTGCCGGATGCCCCCCGGGACGTGAAAGGCATCTCGCTGTTCATCGTGCCCAAGTTCCACCAGGACGGTAGCCGCAACAGCGTGTTCTGCGGCAGCCTGGAACACAAGATGGGCATCAAGGCCAACGCCACCGCGGTGATCAACCTGGATGGCGCCAAGGGCTGGCTGATCGGCGAAGCAAACAAGGGCCTGGCCTGCATGTTCACCATGATGAACGCCGCGCGACTGGGCTGCGGCATGCAGGGCCTGGGCATTGGCGAGGCGTCCTACCAGGGCGCGCTGACCTATGCCCGCGAGCGCCTGCAGATGCGCGCGCTGGCCGGGGCGAAATTCCCGGAAAAACCGGCCGACCCCATCATCGTGCACCCGGACGTGCGCCGCATGCTGCTGACGCAGAAGGCCTACACCGAAGCCGGCCGCGCACTGTCGGCACTGCTGGCGCTGCAACTGGACATCGAAGACAAGCACCCGGATGCCGATGCCCGTCAGGACGCCGCCGACCTGGTGGCACTGCTCACCCCGGTGGCCAAGGCCTTCATGACCGATAACGGCTATCTTGCGGCCAACCTTGGCATGCAGGTGTTCGGCGGCCACGGCTTCATCCGCGAATGGGGCATGGAACAGCTGGTGCGCGACTGCCGCATTTCGCAGATCTACGAAGGCACCAACGGCATCCAGGCCATCGACCTGCTGGGCCGCAAGGTGCTGCTGGATCAGGGGGCGAAGCTGCGCAAGTTCAGCAAGCAGATCCACAAGTTCTGCCAGGCCAACGAAGGCAATGCGCAGCTGGCGGAATTCGTCGGCCCGCTGGCCAAGCTGCTGAAGGAAGTGGGCGACATCACCATGGGCGTGGGCATGGCCGCGATGCAGGATCGCGATGCTGCCGGCGCCGCCGCCACCGACTACCTGCGCCTGGTGGGTCATCTGACCTATGCCTGGCTGTGGGCGCGCATGGCGGAAGTGGCCTATGCCAAGCTGGAAACCGGCAGCGATGCCTTCTACCAGGCCAAGATCGCTACCGCCCGCTTCTACTACGCCAAGCTGCTGCCGGAAGTGGAAGCGCTGAAGGTGAGCATCAAGTCCGGCGCCCAGCCGCTGATGGCACTGGAAGACGAGCACTTCGCGTTCTGAGCACGCAGGTTTGCCAATGCAAACGGCGCCATTACGGCGCCGTTTTTTCTATGCATCGCACGTTTGACCGTAGCCCGGATAAGCCGCAGGCGCATCCGGGACAGGGAGCAGTCACATCCCGAAGCCGTTGCCCCGGATGCGCTGCGCTTATCCGGGCTACCACTACAGCTGGCGCCTTGTTACTTATTGTCCGCATCATCACCACGCAGCCGGCGCAGCACCGATTGCAGCTGCGCTTCGGCGGTGCCTTCCGGTTGTTCCAGCCGCATCAGCCGCAGGTGTAGCAGCATGTTCTCCAGCACCAGCCGTGCGGTGGAGAGCATATAGATCAGCTGGCACTCCTCCGGGCTGGCCTCGGTCTGCAACTGCTCATCGCGCTGCAGCAAGTCGGCCATCACCAGCCGGCGTAACTCGTCGTCATCCATCGGCAGATCGGCAAAATCCAGCGGATCGCCGCGCTCCACTTCCTGCAGCAGCTGCAGCATTTCCTCCAGCCCCAGCCTCATGATGCTTCTCCCGGTTACGTTCTGAGTGTAGATGGCAAAAACAAACCCCGTGCCGGGGCACGGGGTTTGTGAACTTGGACAAGCCCGGTAGGGCTTGTCATGAAAACAGCAAGGCTGCGGATGCCATCACCTTCCATGAGCGGCCCGGCTTTGCCGGGTCCGGTAGCTGCGGAACATCACACCGTGTTGGCAGCCCCAAACCCCGTGCCGGGGCACAGGGTTGTGGTGTTGAGGTTGGCCGCAAGCGGCCACCGCTCAGTTACGGCCGTGGCAAGCCTTGTACTTCTTGCCGCTGCCGCACGGGCACGGATCGTTGCGGCCAACCTTGTCACCTTCGCGGCGCACGGTTACCGGCGCCTGCTCCTTGGCGCGCCAGTAGGTGTATACCGCCAGCAGCGCATCTTCGAACTCGCCCTTGAAACCATTGATCTCGGCCTCGCCAAACTGCAGCAGAGCTGCTTCGCCGTTTTCGCCGTCGAACATGCCGCCCAGTGCCATCACCGGCATCAGCAGGTCTTCGAAACCTTCATCGTCGGCCGCTTCGAACCAGTCGGTGGGCACCACGTCCAGCGCATACATGAAGGCATTGCACCACGGGCGGAAGTCGGCCTCTTCGCCGTCTTCTTCCTCATACAGCACCAGCTCCGGCAGCTCGCCATCGGCCAGCGCTTCAGCGGTGGCAGCGTAGAACTTTTCCAGCAGGCTGCGCACTTCGGCTTCGTGCTCCGGGTTGTCGAAGGCCGGGGCATCACCCAGCACTTCCGGCAGCCAGGTGTCGGTATCCAGCCGGTCCGGGCCACATGCCAGCGCGGCAAAGAAGCCCTGCACCTCATCCGGGCGCATGGTGGTGCCAGCCTGCGACAGCGGGGTCAGCAGCATTTCCAGGCGGGTGAGGTCGGCCTCGTCGAATCGGGTCATGATCTATCTCCATCAAGAATGGCGCGCATTGTAGCCCATCAGCTCAGTTTAGTCGGCAAGCGCCAGCTTACCGGCGGCATATGACAGCAAAAAGCCCCGCATCTGCGGGGCCAGTCGGCTGCAAATGGCTCAGGCCGTCTTGTCTTCCTCCAGCCCCAGCTTCTGCTTCATCTGCTGGCGCATCATGAATTTCTGGATCTTGCCGGTGATGGTCATCGGGAAACTGTCGACGAACTCGATATAACGCGGAATCTTGTAGTGCGCGATCTGGCCGCTGCAGAAGGCGCGGATTTCGTCCGCGGTGCAAGTCTCCCCGTCACGCAGCCGTATCCAGGCGCACAGCTCCTCACCGTACTTGCTGTCTGGCACGCCCACCACCTGCACGTCCTGCACCTTGGGGTGGCGGTAGAGGAATTCCTCGATCTCGCGCGGGTAGATGTTCTCGCCGCCGCGGATCACCATGTCTTTCACGCGGCCTACGATATTGCAGTAGCCATCGGCATCCAGCACCGCCAGGTCGCCGGTATGCATCCAGCCGGCGGCATCGATCGCCTCGCGGGTTTTTTCCTCGTCGCCCCAGTAGCCCAGCATCACCGAGTAGCCGCGGGTGAGCAGTTCGCCGGTTTCGCCGCGCGGCACGATGCGGCCTTGCGGGTCGACGATCTTCACCTCCACGTGCGGGTGGATGCGGCCAACGGTGGACACTTTCTTTTCCAGCGGGGTATCGGTATGGCTCTGGAAGCTCACCGGGCTGGTTTCAGTCATGCCATAAGCAATAGTGACCTCGGCCATGTGCATCTGCGCCACCACCCGCTTCATCACCTCGATCGGGCACGGGCTGCCGGCCATGATGCCGGTGCGCAGCGTGGACAGGTCGAACTCGGCGAAACGCGGGTGATCCAGCACCGCGATGAACATGGTGGGCACGCCGTGCAGCGCAGTGCATTTTTCCGCCGCCACCGTCTCCAGCACCGCCAGCGGCTCGAAGGCTTCCGACGGGAACACGATGGTGCTGCCATGGGTCAGGCAGGCCAGCACGCCCAACACCATGCCGAAGCAGTGGTACAGCGGCACCGGGATGCACAGCCGGTCGTGCTCGGTCAGCCGCATCGCCTCGCCGACAAAAAAGCCGTTGTTGAGGATGTTGTGGTGAGTGAGCGTGGCACCCTTGGGGCTGCCGGTGGTGCCGGAGGTGAACTGGATGTTGATCGGGTCATCGAACTGCAGCGTCTGCCCCACTTGCTGCAGCGCCTGGCGCTCGGCATCGCTTGGCGCAGTCAGCAGACTGTCGAAGTTCAGCATGCCCGGCGTGGGTTCGCTGCCAAGGCGGACAACCCAGCGCAGCTCCGGCAGGCTGGCCGCCTGCAACTCGCCCGGCTGGCTTGCGGCCAACTCCGGCACCACGTCGTTCAGGATGGCCAGGTAGTCGCTGCTCTTGAAGCTGGGCGACAGCACCAGCGCGCGGCAGCCCACCTTGCCCAGCGCGTATTCCAGCTCGCTGCGGCGGTAAGCCGGGTTGATGTTCACCAGCACCAGCCCAGCCTTGGCGGTGGCGAACTGCATCAGCACCCACTCCACATTGTTCTGCGACCAGATGCCGATGCGCTCGCCCAGCTGCAGCCCCAGCCGGCGCAGGCCGCAGGCGAGGCGCGTCACCTGCTCGCCAAATTCGGCGTAGCTCCAGCGCACGCCCTGCTGGCGCACGACCAGGCCATCGCGCGCGGCGTAGCGCTGGCAGGCGGCATCGAAGAACTGGCCGATGGTCTGGCCGAGCAGCGGCTTGTCGCTGCCGCCGTGCACGTAGCTTTGTTGTTGCGTCATGGGCTGTTGCGTCATGATGAGGTCTCTCCGCTGGGATGCTGTTGTCTTTTTTACATTAACTTACTATTACGTTAACGTAAGCTCAAGTACAAGTCGGGACACTGCGACAAAAAACGCTACAATCGCCGCACACCATCAGGAAGCCCCATGAGCGAAGACCGCCTTTTCACCATTTCCGACCTGGCACGCGATTTCGACGTCACGCTGCGCACCATCCGCTTTTACGAAGAACAGGGCCTGATCGAACCGCAGCGCGAAGGCCGCCAGCGGCTGTTCACCCACCGCGACCGCGCACGACTGAAGCTGATTCTGCGCGGCAAGCGCATTGGTCTGGCGCTGTCGGAGATCCGCGAGATCCTGGACCTGTACGAGCTGGCGCGCGATGAGGCCAGCCAGTCGCTGAAGCTGCTGCAGCTGCTATCCGACCGCAAGAAACAACTCGAGGAACAACGCCAGGACATCGACGCCGTGCTGGCCGAGATCGACATGCTGGAAGGCCACTGCCGCCAGGTAATCGACACCATGACCGGCAAGGAAGCCACACCCTGACGCCACACATGCCATCCCGATGGATGGTTTTGTCATTGCTTATTGACGTTAACGTAAGCGTAATTCAACATAAGCCCATCAACGGTGCAAAAAGCATCTATCAAGAAGCCATATGCCAGCGCCCTCGCCGGGCACAAAGGAGAGACACATGTACAGCAGCCTGCGCTTTGACCATGGTGAAACCTACGACATGCTGCGCGAATCGGTGCGCGACTTCGCCCAGAGCGAGATCGCCCCGCGTGCCGCCGACATCGACCGCGACAACCTGTTCCCGGCCGACCTGTGGAAGAAATTCGGCGACATGGGCCTCTTGGGCATCACCGTCAGCGAGGAATACGGCGGCGCCAATATGGGCTACCTGGCACACATGATCGCCATGGAAGAGATCAGCCGCGCCAGCGCCTCGGTGGCGCTGTCCTACGGCGCGCACTCCAACCTGTGCGTGAACCAGATCTACAAGAACGGCAACGCGGCGCAAAAACAGAAATACCTGCCCAAGCTGATCTCCGGCGATCACATCGGCGCGCTGGCGATGTCCGAGCCGAACGCCGGCTCCGACGTGGTGAGCATGAAGCTGCGCGCCGACAAGGTGGCCGGCGGCTACAAGCTCAACGGCAGCAAGATGTGGATCACCAACGGCGGCGACGCCGACACCCTGGTGGTGTACGCCAAGACCGATATCAACGCCGGCCCGAAAGGCATTACCGCTTTCATCATCGAAAAAGGTTTTGCCGGTTTCAGCCACGGTACCAAGCTGGACAAGCTGGGCATGCGCGGCTCCAACACCTACCCGATCTTCTTTGACGACTGCTTCGTGCCGGAAGAAAACGTGCTGGGCGGCGAAGGCAATGGCGTGAAAGTGCTGATGAGCGGCCTGGATTTCGAGCGCGCGGTGCTGTCTGCCGGCCCGCTGGGCATCATGCAGGCCTGCATGGACGTGGTGGTGCCGTACCTGACCGACCGCAAACAGTTCGGCCAGAGCATCGGCGACTTCCAGCTGATGCAGGGCAAGCTGGCCGATATGTACGTGAAACTGTCCGCCAGCCGCGCCTACGTGTACGCCGTGGGCCAGGCACTGGACCGTGGCGAACAGGGGCGCCAGACCCGCAAGGACGCCGCCGGCGCCATCCTGTACGCAGCAGAGAGCGCCACCCAGATGGCGCTGGACGCCATCCAGTGCCTGGGCGGCAACGGCTATATCAATGAATACAGCACCGGCCGCCTGCTGCGCGATGCCAAACTGTACGAGATCGGCGCCGGCACCAGCGAAATCCGCCGCTGGCTGATCGGCCGCGAGCTGATGGCGGAAACCCGCTGATTTTTGGGAGTAGGGAGTGGGGAGTGGGGAGTAACACCTCCCGGCGACCCACAACCTACTGAAGAATAACCTGGTGAGTCGGCAGCCCACTCCCTACTCACCACTCCCCACTCCCTGACATCATGCCCATCATCGAATCCAAGCTCTCCCCCCGCGCCGCCGACTTTGCGGCCAACGCCGACAAGATGCGCGCCGTGGTGGCCGACCTGAAAGACAAGGTTGCCCGTGCCGCGAACGGCGGTGGCGACAAGGCGCGCGCCAAGCACGTGGCCCGCGGCAAGCTGCTGCCGCGCGAACGCATCGACCTGCTGCTGGATGCCGGCTCGCCGTTCCTGGAGCTGTCGCAGTTGGCCGCATACGACATGTATGGCGACGATGCGCCGGGTGCCGGCGTAATCACCGGCATCGGCCGCATCGGCGGCATCGAATGCCTGATCGTGGCCAACGACGCCACCGTCAAGGGCGGCACCTACTACCCGATGACGGTGAAAAAACACCTGCGCGCGCAGGAAATCGCCCGCGAAAACCGCTTGCCCTGTGTCTACCTGGTAGATTCCGGCGGCGCCTTCCTGCCGCTGCAGGATGAGGTATTCCCCGACCGCGAACACTTCGGTCGCATCTTCTATAACCAGGCCCAGCTGTCCGCCGCCGGCATTCCGCAGATCGCGGTGGTGATGGGTAGCTGCACCGCCGGCGGCGCCTACGTGCCGGCGATGAGCGACGAGACGGTGATCGTCAAGGAACAGGGCACCATCTTCCTGGGCGGCCCGCCGCTGGTGAAGGCCGCCACCGGCGAGGTGGTGTCGGCGGAAGAACTGGGCGGTGGCGACGTGCACACCCGCGTGTCCGGCGTGGCCGACCACCTGGCGCAGAACGATGCCCACGCGCTGTCCATCGCCCGCCGCATCGTGTCCGACCTCAACTGGAAGAAACAGGGCGAACTGGACCGCGCCGAGCCGAAGCCGCCGCGCTATGCCGCCGAGGAAATCTACGGCGTGATTCCGGCCGACCCGAAAAAGCCGTTCGACGTGCGCGAAATCATCGCCCGCCTGGTGGACGATTCCGACTTCGACGAATTCAAGCAGAACTACGGCACTACCCTGGTGACGGGCTTCGCCCGCCTCAACGGCTACCGCGTCGGCATCATCGCCAACAACGGCATCCTGTTTTCCGAATCTGCCCTCAAGGGCGCGCACTTCGTGGAGCTGTGCTGCCAGCGCGGCATTCCGCTGATCTTCCTGCAGAACATCACCGGCTTCATGGTGGGCAAGAAGTATGAAAACGGCGGCATCGCCAAGGACGGCGCCAAGCTGGTGACTGCCGTGGCCTGCGCCAGCGTGCCCAAGTTCACCGTGCTGATCGGCGGCAGCTTTGGTGCCGGCAACTACGGCATGTGCGGCCGCGCCTACTCGCCGCGTTTCCTGTGGATGTGGCCGAACAGCCGCATCTCGGTAATGGGCGGCGAACAGGCTGCCGGTGTGTTGGCACAGGTGAAGAAGGAACAGCTGGGCGACGCCTTCACCCCGGAGCAGGAAGAAGCGCTGAAAGCGCCGGTGCGCGAGCAGTACGAGCGCCAGGGCCACCCCTACTACGCCAGCGCACGGCTGTGGGACGACGGCGTGATCGACCCGGCACAAACACGCGACGTGCTGAGCCTGGCGCTGGAAGCCAGCCTGTCGGCGCCGGTGGAAAAAACCCGTTTCGGCGTATTCCGGATGTGATGTCAGAGGAGTTGCGGACATGAGCTACACAACACTAGAGATTGAACGTGCCGGCCAGGTAGCCACGGTGTGGATGAACCGCCCGGAGCTGCACAATGCAATGAACGAACACCTGATCGGCGACCTGACCGCGGCGTTCCGCGAGCTGAACCACGATGACAACGTGCGCGTGATCGTGCTGGCCGGGCGTGGCAAGAGCTTTTCCGCCGGGGCCGACCTGGACTGGATGCGCCGCGCCGCAGGCTACAGCGAGGCGCAGAACCTGGAAGACGCCGGCAAGCTGGCCGCCATGCTCAAGGGCATCTACCGCAGCAAGAAGCCGGTGATCGCCCGTATCCACGGCGCCGCCATGGCTGGCGGCACCGGGCTTACCGCGGTGTGCGACATCGCCATTGCCACCCCGGCCGCCAAGTTTGCGCTTACCGAAGTACGACTGGGGCTGATTCCGGCCACCATCGGCCCTTACGTGGCAGATGCCATCGGCTGGCGCCAGGCGCGTCGCTACTTCCTGACTGCAGAGCGCATCGATGCCGCCACCGCCGAACGCATCGGCCTGGTGCACGAGGTGGTAGACGAAGCCGCGCTGGACGATCGCGTGGCCGCAGTCGCCGCCGAACTGACCAAGGGCGGGCCGCATGCCCTGTCTGCCGCCAAGGAGCTGCTGGGCTGCCTGCGCGATGGCTCACCACAGAAAGACGAGCTGCTGTCCGACACCGCGCACCGCATCGCCGCCATCCGCGTTACAGAAGAAGCCCGCGAGGGCCTGGCCGCCTTCTTCGACAAGCGCCCGCCGCGCTGGGTCAAGGACTGAAGCCTACCCTTGCGGCCAACGTTGGCCGCAAGGGTGCGGCAAAGCGCCGCGTACCTACCAGCAGTGGTACCGACAATAAAAGGGATCACCCCGATATGTTCACCAAGATTCTGATTGCCAACCGCGGAGAGATCGCCTGCCGCGTGATCAAGACCGCCCGCGCCATGGGCGTGGCCACCGTGGCGGTGTATTCCGATGCCGACGCCAATGCCCGCTTCGTGAAACTGGCGGATGAAGCCTACCGGCTGGGGCCGGCACCGGCCGCCGAGTCCTATCTCAAGGCCGATCTCATTCTGGACATCGCCCGCCAATCCGGTGCACAGGCGGTACATCCGGGCTACGGTTTCCTGTCCGAGAACGAAGACTTCGCCGCCGCCTGCGAAGCCGCCGGCATCGCCTTCATCGGCCCGCCGGCCAGCGCCATCGCCGCCATGGGCAGCAAGTCCGCGGCCAAGGCGCTGATGGAAACAGCCAACGTACCGCTGGTGCCGGGCTACCACGGCGACAATCAGGATGAGCCATTGCTGAAAAGCCAGGCCGATGCCATCGGCTACCCGGTGCTGATCAAGGCCAGCGCCGGCGGTGGCGGCAAGGGCATGCGCATCGTGGAACGCAGCGACGACTTCCTGGCCGCGCTGGCCAGCTGCCAGCGCGAGGCCCGCGCCAGCTTTGGCGACGACAAGGTGCTGGTAGAGAAATACCTGACCCGCCCGCGCCACGTGGAGATACAGGTGTTCGCCGACAGCCTCGGCGGCTGTGTCTACCTGTTCGAGCGCGACTGCTCGGTACAGCGCCGCCACCAGAAAGTGCTGGAAGAAGCCCCTGCCCCGCACCTGCCGGCAGAAACCCGCCAGGCAATGGGCGAAGCAGCGGTAGCCGCCGCCCGCGCCGTGGGCTATGTGGGCGCCGGTACAGTGGAATTCATCATGGATGTGGACAGTGGCAAGTTCTACTTCATGGAAATGAACACCCGCCTGCAGGTGGAACACCCGGTAACCGAGATGATCACCGGCCAGGACCTGGTGGCCTGGCAACTGAAGGTGGCCAGTGGCCAGCCGCTGCCGTTGCAGCAGCACGAGCTGGCTATCCACGGCCACAGCATCGAGGCGCGCATCTACGCCGAAGATCCGGACAAGGGCTTTCTGCCGGCCACCGGCACCTTGCTACACCTGGTGCCGCCAGTGGAAAACGCCCATGTGCGGGTGGATACCGGCGTGCTGCAGGGCGATACCATTTCGCCGTTCTACGACCCGATGATCGCCAAGCTGATCGTGTGGGGCGAAACGCGCGAAGCAGCGCTGCAACAGCTGGACGCCGCACTGGCCGCCTACCAGGTGGTGGGCGTTACCACCAATATCCGCTTCCTGCGCCGCATTGCGGCCAACCCGGCGTTTGCCAGTGGCGACGTGGATACCGGCCTGATTGCCCGCTACCACGACAGTCTGCTGCCCACACCGGCCGCCCCCGACAGCGAACAGCTGGCTCTGCTGGCGCTGGGCGAGGTGCTGGCCAGCGCCGGCAGCGACAACCATGCCTTTGGCGCGCTGCAGGGCTGGCGCCTGAACGGCACACAGCAACGCCGCATCGGCTTTGCCCACGGCGAGCAGCGCTGCGAAGTGCTGCTGCGTTACGACGGCAAGGGCTTCGTGCTCAACATCGGCAATGACACCTTGCACGCCAGCGCCAGCCTGCACGGCAGCCAGCTTGCGGCCAACCTGGGCAGCAAGCAGCTGCAGGCCACCCTGGTGCGCCACGGGCTGCAGCGCGTGCTGTTTACCGGCGGCGAGCGCATTGCCGTGGACTACCTCGACCCTTACGCCTATGAAGAAGCAGGCGTACACGGCGAGACCCATCTCAAGGCACCAATGCCGGGCCGCGTGGTGGCACTGCTGGCTGAAAGCGGCCAGACCGTGGCCAAGGGCGAGCCGCTGCTGATCCTGGAAGCGATGAAGATGGAACACACCATCGCCGCCCCGGCAGATGGCAAGGTACTGGCCTTCTACTTTGCCGCCGGCGAGCAGGTGAACGACGGCGACGAGCTGGTGGATTTCGAGGCGGATTGAATTTTTCGCCACGAAAACCACGAAATCACACGAAAACGCCCGCCCACGCAGTGAGCGGGGCATGCCGGAGCACCCAGCCAGCACCAGGTTCGTGTTTTTTTGTGGGGTTCGTGGCCAGGAGAAGCATGGCATGACGCACGTAAAAATCGTCGAAGTCGGCCCCCGCGACGGGCTGCAGAATGAAAAACACAGCATCAGCCTGGCCACCAAGCTGGAGCTGATCCGCCGCCTGGCAACCAGCGGTCTGACTTGCATCGAGGCCGGTGCCTTCGTGTCGCCCAAGTGGGTGCCACAGATGGCCGACAGTCTGGCAGTGCTGCAGGCGCTGGACATGAATGCCGGCATCGACTACCCGGTGCTGGTGCCCAACGACAAGGGGCTGGATGCAGCGCTGGAAGCCGGCGTGCGCGAGATTGCGGTGTTCGGCGCCGCCAGCGAGGCGTTCAGCCAGAAGAACATCAACGCCAGCATCGCCGAGAGCCTGCAGCGCTTCGAATCGGTAATGAAGCGAGCACTGGCCGAAGGCATCAAGGTGCGCGGCTATGTGTCCTGTGTGGTGGGTTGCCCGTACGAGGGCGAAGTGGCGCCCTACAAGGTGGCCGAAGTGGCTCGCGCGCTGTACGGCATGGGCTGCTACGAGATTTCGCTGGGCGACACCATCGGCGTGGGCACACCAAACAAGGTGACGGCGATGCTGGATGCGGTGTGCGAGGTGGTGCCGGTAGAAAAACTGGCCGGCCACTTCCACGACACCTACGGCATGGCAATTGCCAACATCCACACCGCGCTGCAAGCCGGGGTGCGTACCTTCGACAGCTCGATATCCGGCCTGGGCGGCTGCCCGTATGCCAAGGGTGCCTCTGGTAACGTGGCCACCGAAGACGTGGTGTACCTGCTGCATGGCCTGGGCTACCACACCGGTGTGGACCTGAACAAACTGGCCGACACCTCGTGGTTCATTGCCGAGGCGCTGGTGCGCGACCCGGGCTCACGCTATGCCAAGGCGCGCGGTTACAGCCCGGCATGAGCCAGGCATGAACGCCGCTTCAGCGGGGAGGATCCGGCGGCGGGCTACGCAGTGCCGCCAGCACCATCGCATCGTTGACCTCATCGAAATGGCGATAGAACTGGCCGACGGCGGAAAAATCCGCCGTAACCTGCAAGCACAGCACCTCATCAGCAACAGCCTGTACCCGCTGCAGCGTATCGGGTGGCGCCACCGGCACCGCGCACACCAGCCGGGCCGGATGCTTGCGCCGCAAGGCCTGCAGTGCGGCCAACATGGTGGCGCCGGTGGCCAGGCCGTCGTCGACCACGATCACCAGCCGGCCGCTTACCGGTATTGCCGGTTGCAGCGCGCTGTAGCTGGCACGGCGGCGGCGGATCACCGCCAGTTGCCGCTCGCGCTCTTCATCGACATAGGCGGCAGGCAGATCGTCGGCCAGCGCATCCAGCGAGACAACGCCGCTTTCATCCACCGCGCCGATAGCCAGCTCCGGCGACCACGGCGCGCCCAGTTTGCGTACCAGCACCACGTCCAGCTCGCCGCCCAGGCTGTCGGCAATCAGCCGCGCCATCGGCACGCCGCCACGCGGAATGCCCAGCAGCAGCGGTCGCTTGCCGCGATAGGCTGCCAGCGCCTCGGCCAGCTGGCTGGCCGCGTGTTCCCGGTCGACAAACATCCGCTACCTCCCGCTTTGTGTGCTCCGATGTTTCGTTATACCCGCTGCGGCGGCGGCTATCTAAGCGCGATGGCCCAGCAGAGTGGAAATGTTGGCCGCGCAGTCGCGCAGCTGGCGGGCCAGCTCGCCTTGCCAGTCCGGGTCGAACTCCGCCGCCGGCCCCAGGGTGGTGATCACCAGCGCCAGCTGACCACCGTTATCGAACACCGGCGCCGACAGCGCATTGATGCCGGCCAGCGGGTAACCCACCGCGCGCGCCATGCCGTGCGCGCGCACTTCGGCCAGCATGGCAGCCACGTCCGGGCGCTGCGTCGCCGGCTTGTGCGCCAGTTCCTGTTGCAGCAGCTCGGCGGTCAGGTGCGCCGGCAGGTAGGCAGCAAACACGCGGCCGGTGGCGGAATCCAGCAGCGACATCACGCTGCCGGTGCGCATATTGATATGCACGATGCGGTTGCATTCCTGGATGCGCACCACGGTAGGCCCGTGGTTGCCCCACACCGCCAGCGCCACGTTCTGCTGGCAAGTCAGCGCCAGCACCGCCGCCTGGTCGCTGGCCACCTTGATGGCATCCAGCTCGTGCAGTGCGGTCAGCCCCATCTGCAACGCGAAGCTGCCCAGCTTGTACAGGCCGGTGACGCTGTCCTGTTCGATCAGCCCCAGCTTGCCAAAGCTCACCAGGTAGGGGTGCGCCTTCGCCGGCGGCATACCGGCTTCGCGCGCCAGGTCTTTGAGCATCATCGGTGTGCCGAAGCGCACCAGGGTTTGCAGCAGCGCGCCGCCCACTTCAATGGACTGGATGCCGCGGCGAGTGTCTTTTTCGAGTTCCATGATCTGCATTGTTATGGCGGATTCGCGGGCCAGTGTAGCAGCCCTGTGACGATTACGTTATTCGTTAATAGCAAATCGATTGATCATTATCTAATCTTGACGTATGGTTCCACCCGCAGCCAGACCTGCACGCACCGGGAGACAACACCATGCTGATCAACAAAATCCACCACGTGGCCTATCGCTGCAAAGACGCGAAAGAAACCGTGGAGTGGTACGTAAAACACCTGGACATGAAATTCGTGCTCGCCATCGCCGAGAACGAAGTGCCGTCCACCAAGGCGCCGGACCCGTACATGCACGTGTTCCTGGATGCCGGCCAGGGCAATATCCTGGCCTTCTTCGAGCTGCCCACCCGCGCCGAGATGGGCCGCGACCCGAACACCCCGGCCTGGGTACAGCACCTGGCACTGGAGGTGGACAGCATGGACACGCTGCTGGCCACCAAGGCGCGGCTGCAGGCGGCAGGCATCGACGTGATCGGCCCCACCGACCACACCATTTTCCAGTCGATCTACTTCTTCGACCCGAACGGCCACCGCCTGGAGCTGGCCTGCAATACTGCCACCCCGAAAATGCTGCAGATGCTGGACGATGTGAAATGGGACATGCTCAACGAGTGGGCTGTCACCAAGAAGGCGCCGCAGCATGCGCGCTGGATGCACGACGGCAGCTACAAGGAGCAAAACTGACATGAAACTCGCCACCCTCAACCACGGCGGCCGTGACGGCACGCTGGTCGTCGTCAACCGCGCCCTGACCCACTACTGCACCGTGGGCCACATCGCCACCACCCTGCAGGCAGCGCTGGACAACTGGCATGACTGTGCGCCGCAGCTGCACGTGGTGTACGAGCAGCTCAACGCCGGCACTGCGGCCAACATGCAACCCTTCGACCAGCACCAGTGCGCCAGTCCGCTGCCACGCGCCTACCAGTGGGCCGACGGCTCCGCCTACATCAACCACGTGGAACTGGTACGCAAGGCGCGCGGCGCCGAGCTGCCGGCCAGCTTCCATACCGACCCGCTGATGTACCAGGGCGGCTCCGACCGCTTCATCGGCCCGCGCGACGAAATTGTTGCCGCCGAAAGCTGGGGCATCGACTTCGAAGCCGAGGTGGCGGTAGTCACTGGCGACGTGCCGCTGGGCGCCAGCGTGGAAGACTGCGCCCGCGCCATCCGACTGGTGATGCTGGTGAACGACGTGAGCCTGCGCAACCTGATTCCGAACGAACTGGCGAAGGGCTTCGGCTTCTTCCAGAGCAAGCCGGCATCGGCATTCTCGCCGGTGGCGGTAACCCCGGACGAGCTGGGCAGCGCCTGGCACGACAGCAAGCTGCACCTGCCGCTGACCGTGGCGCTGAACGGCACCGTGTTCGGCCAGCCCAATGCCGGCGTGGACATGACCTTCAACTTCGCGCAGCTGGTGGCACACGTGGCCAAGACCCGCGAGCTGGGTGCCGGCTCCATCATCGGCAGCGGCACGGTGTCCAACAAGCAGGGCGACCTGTGGGGCTCCAGCGTGGAAAACGGTGGCGTGGGCTACTGCTGCCTGGCCGAAGTGCGCATGTACGAAACCATCGAACAGGGCCAGCCGCGCACATCATTCATGAAACACGGCGACCGCGTGCACATCGAGATGTTCGACGCTTCCGGTCACAGCATTTTTGGCGCGATCGATAACACCGTGCGCGCCATCCCCGGCTAACAAGCCCTAGCCTGCGGCCAACGTTGGCCGCAGGCTGCAGTACACTGCTTCATCACACAACACCTGCCCCACCAGAGGAGAACACACATGCAGGCACCGGATACCCCGCTGTGGCAACCCAGCGCGTCGCGCATCGCCGCCAGCCACCTGGCCGCCTTCAGCAAGCTGGCCGCACTGGCCGACAATAGCGACTACCCGGACTATGCCAGCCTGTGGCAGGGCAGCGTCACCCAGCCCGGCCGCTTCTGGAACCATGTGTGGGACTATTGCGGTGTGGTGGGCGACAAGGGCAGCGTGGCACTGCAGCCGAACGCCAATATGCGCGAGGCGCGCTTCTTCCCCGAGGCCAGCCTCAACTACGCCGAGAACATGCTGAAACGCCGCGACGATTCGCTGGCAGTGGCGTTCTGGGGCGAAGACCAGGTCAAGCGCGAGCTGAGCTGGTGGGAGCTGAACGACCTGGTATCGCGCCTGCAGCAGGCGATGCGCGCGCACGGCATCCAGCCGGGCGACCGCGTGGCCGGCTACATGCCAAACATGCCGGAAACCCTGGCCGCCATGCTGGCCGCCGCCAGCCTGGGTGCGGTATGGACCAGCTGCTCGCCGGACTTCGGCACCGACGGCGCCATCGACCGCTTCGGCCAGACCGAGCCGCGCCTGCTGTTCTGCCCGGATGGCTACTTCTACAACGGCAAGCGCATCGACATCGCCGACAAGCTGCAGGTGATCATGGCCGGCCTGCCGACGGTGGAAAAACTCATCGTGGTGCCCTACACCGGCGACACCGACACCCTGGCCGCCAGCCTGCCACGCGCGCTGATGCTGGACGACTTCGTGGCCGGCCTGGTAGGCAGCCGGGTGGAATTCACCCGCGTGGCGTTCAACCACCCGCTGTTCATCCTGTATTCCAGCGGCACCACCGGCAAACCCAAGTGCATCGTGCATGGCCACGGCGGCACCCTGCTGCAGCACCTGAAGGAACACCAGCTGCACGCCGACATCCACAACGGCGACCGCCTGTTCTACTTCACCACCTGCGGCTGGATGATGTGGAACTGGCTGGTGTCCGGCCTCGCCAGCGGCGCCACGCTGATGCTGTTCGACGGCTCGCCGTTCGCCAAGAGCGGCCGCATTCTGTGGGAATACGCGCAGGCCTACCGCTGCAGCCATTTCGGTACTTCGGCCAAGTACATCGATGGCCTGCGCAAGATCGACCTGCAGCCTGGCCGCGACTACGACCTGAGCTGCCTGCGCGCGGTGTTCTCCACCGGCTCGCCGCTGGTGGCGGAAAGCTTCGACTGGGTGTACCAGGCGATCAAGGCCGATCTCAACCTGGCTTCCATCTCCGGCGGCACTGACATCGTGTCCTGCTTCGCGCTGGGCTGCGCCACGCTGCCGGTATACCGCGGCGAGCTGCAATGCCGCGGCCTGGGCATGGCGGTTGAAATCTGGAACGACGCCGGCAAGCCGGTTCGCGGCGAGAAGGGCGAACTGGTGTGCACCCAGCCGTTCCCGTCGATGCCGGTGGGCTTCTGGGGCGATGACAGTGGCGAGAAATACCGCAAGGCCTACTTCGAGCGCTATGCCGACACCTGGTGCCACGGCGACTATGCCGAGCTGACCGAACACGATGGCATGATCATCTATGGTCGCTCCGACGCAGTACTGAACCCGGGCGGCGTGCGCATCGGCACCGCCGAGATCTATCGCCAGGTGGAAACCTTCGACGAGGTGCTGGAGAGCATCGTGGTGGGTCAGCGCTGGCTGGATGACGAGCGCGTAGTGCTGTTCGTGAAGCTGCGCGAAGGCCGGGAGCTGGACAACGAACTGGTTGGCCGCATCAAGGACAAGATCAAGAATGGCGCCAGCCCGCGCCACGTGCCGGCCAAGATCATCGCCGTGGCCGACATCCCCAAGACCATCAGCGGCAAGATCGTGGAACTGGCGGTGAAGAACGTGATCCACAACGAGCCGGTGAACAACCTGACCGCACTGGCCAACCCGGACGCGCTGCAGCTGTTCGCCGACCTGCCACAGTTGCAGAGCTGAGCTTCGCGGCACGCAGGCAAAGGCCCCGCGCAATGCGGGGCCTTTTGCAGCAGGCTTCCCGCTACGGTACCGGTTAACGTCCCTTTCACCGGCAAAGCAGGTCGGAACCAGACAATTTTCAGCCAGGCATTGCATCGATAATGGTCTGATTCCTTACCAGACCAGCTGGAGCCTGTATGTCCGATTTCATCACCGTACTGCGTGAAACCTGCCCCACTCCGGTAGTGGATGCCACCAAGTGGAAGCGCATCGGCGGCGACCCGCACACCGTCAACCTGAATGCCTACCTGTCCAAGGACGGCAGCAAGATCATGGGCACCTGGATCTGCACGCCGGGCAAATTCGAGGTGAATTACGAAAAGTGGGAGTACTGCCACTTCCTTGACGGCTACTGCATCATCACCCCGGAAGGCGAGCAGCCGGTACACCTGAAAGCCGGCGATGTATTCGTGATCGAGCCGGGCATGAAAGGCACCTGGGAAGTGGTGGAGACGGTGCGCAAGTATTTCGTGTTTGCCTGAGGACGCTGCCGAGTCAGCCAGCGGCCCTTGTGCCTACCGTGACAAAGCCCTTTCGCTATGCGAAAGGGCTTTGTATTAGCAACAACAGCAAGGCTGCCGATACCAGCAGCTGGCGCGGCGCGGCCTTGCTCACTCCGGCTTTTGCAGCAGCACGTACTGCTCGTGCTTGTCGCGTGCGCGGCTGCCCTGCCAGCGCACTTGCCAGCCATCAGGGTTGGCCGCACCGGCCTGCGGGTCACGCACCAGCAGCCACAGCTGGCACGGTACCGGCTGCCCGGAAGCAAACGGGCGTAGCTGCAGCTTGCCGTAATATGCCCAACTGATGCGGGCCATGGTCTGCTGCTGTTCCACCGCCACGCACTGGTCGCCTGTCGGCAGCGCGCGCAGCATGCCGGCCACCACCGGCTGGTAACTCTTGGCCGCATCCAGGAATGGCAGCCACAGCGTCAGCAGCAGGCCCCAGAACAGCGTAAGCCCCGCCGCCCAGTTGGTCACCGCCTGGCGGCCACGCAAATGGCGGCGCGTTACCGCCCACAGCCACAGCGCGGTAGCCACCAGCGCCAGCACCACGGCCAGTGCCGAGACCTGCGGTATGTAGTAGGGGCTGAAGTACTCGGCGCGGCGAGCGAGCCGTTCCGGCCAGCCAAAGTTCATCGCCGCCCAGCCCAGCCACACCAGCAGGGCAAAGAAGCCGAATGCCATCAGCCCGAACCAGTTGAGGAAGGCAGCGGCGCCGCGACGCAGGCTGTCCAGCTCCACCGCCCCCAGCAGGGCCAGCGGCAGCAGCAGCACCATGGCGTCCTCGCTCTGGCTGCGGCTGGAGAAGGTCAGCAACAGCAGCAGCACCAGGAAGCACAGCAGCGGCAGCTGCAGCATGGGCAGCTCGTAGCGGCGATTCTTCCACAGCGCCCATGCGGCCAACGGCCACGCCGGCCAGGCATACCACAGCACCAGCTTGGGGTAGTAACCAAACTCGTGGAACAGCCCGACCCGGCCAAAACCCTGCAACGGCCCCAGTGCATACGCCTGCCACCACAGGCCGAACACCTGCGGGTAGTTCTTGTACAGCGCCCACGGCCATACCAGCAGCAGCGGCAAGGCAAACAACAGCGCCATCAACAGGGTGATGCCATAGTTGCGGTTGCGCCAGGCGCTGAAGGCCGGCAGGCACATGGCGACACTGGCGATCAGCAGTAGCTGCAGCAGGTTGGTGGACAGGAAGATCACCACCATGGCGGCGCCCAGCAGCGCACCGGCAATGGCCGGCGCCCGCCAGGTAAGCACCAGCGCGTACAGTGCGGCGGCAAAGCCGGCAAAGCCCGCCACCACCGGGTTCATTTCGTGGCCGGTAACAATCAGCCCCAGGCTGCCGATCAGGATCAGCACCACGCTGCGGCCGTGGCGCCGACCTACCAGCTCGCGCCCCAGGCCGCCGGCAAAGGCCAGCGCCAGCGCCATGAACAGCGGCGTGGCCAGGCGGGCGGCATCGTGCAGCGGCAGCAGCCACGGCGACAGCAGTTTCACCAGCACCGCTGCCACCCAGTAATACAGTGGCGCATGCTCCAGGTAGGGCTGCCCGACCACGCTGGGCAACAGCCAGTGGCCACCGGCCACGAAGTGCTGCACCACGGCGGTAACATAGGGTTCGTCCGGCTTCCACGGCGTATGGCCGAAAATGCCCGGCCACAGCCAGACAAAGGCCAGCAACAGCAGCAGCCAGGGTTTTTCGGTGGGCCGCGCTTCGCTATGGCTGTGAGGGGAGTAAGTCAGCATGAACCTGCCAGCCTGATAAAAACGTCATGTTAACGATACATGCCTCATGCACCCAGCGGGCATGAGGCAACTGCCATTGGCAACGCGCGCGTCAGGCGGCTTACAGCGCCTCGCCGCGCAGGCGCAGCTGCAGCCGGGCCAGCGCCACTTTCATGTCCACCCGACGCTTGCGCAGCGAATTGCGCAGCTTGTTGCGACGGCGCTGACGCTTGTGCTCCGGCGCGGCCTGCAGGCGCTTGAGTTCGTTCTCGTCCCAATGGTGCGCGGCGCAGCTTGCAGCCAGCGTTGCCACCGCGGTGTCCGCCGGCTGGGCATCGAAAAAGCGCGCCAGATACAGCGGCGCCTCGTAACTGTAGTTCCAGTAATGGTGCAACGCATCGCCCAGCGGCAGCATCTGGTAGCGGCTGCAGGCCACCAGCGACAGCGCGAATTGCTCTACCCAGTTGCGTGGCACCACGCGGGTGAACAGGTAGTCGTTCACTCGCAGCACATCGTCGAAGAACGCGGTACTGCCCGGCGGCACGCCGATAGCGCCGGCATTCCACATCAGCAGCTTGTCCACCGACTTCACCCCCAGCGGCAGCAGAGACTGTGCCTGCTGGCTGACAAAACGGTGGTAGTCCGGGAAGAACTCCGGCGAGAACGCGCCTTCCGGCACGTGCATGCAGCATACCGGCTGCGCGGCATCCGCTTGCGACAGGCGGGCGAACAGCGCGTCCGGCAGGCTCAGCCAGCGGGTATCGCAATCCACGTACAGCAGCGCGCCATCCAGCTCCAGCGTGGCGCGGCGCAGCACCTGCAGCTTGATGCGGTGCACGTAGTCGAAGCGGCCGCGATAGCCGGCCATTTCGGCGGCGGTCAGCGGCATGGTCTGAATCAGCGGATGCGATGGCACGCTGCCGGTGTCATCGGTATACACCACGATGCGGATATCGCTGCGCTGCGCCTGCAGCAACAGATGCAACAGGGTCAGCACCGAAAAACGGGTCTGATCGTAGTACTTGCGACCACCATGCGACAGATAGACAACGTTGACCGGCATGTTCAGGCTCCGGGGAAATGACAAGTGGCCACCTCGCAAACCTCCAGCTTTCGTCGCGACACTGCGTTGCTCACGAAAAATTTCTCCTTACATATCAACCATATGCTGCGTCGAAATTTTTCGCTCGCGCCTTGTTTCGCTTAGAAATCCGGGGTTTTCGAGGCGCCAAAATGCGATGGCTGCATGCGCAAAAAAGGCAGCCGAAGCTGCCTTTGGATAGCATCCTGCAAGCCGGGATTAACGCTTGAAGAAACCGCCGAACTTCTGGTTGAAGCGATCAACGCGACCAGCGGTATCAACGATCTTCTGCTTGCCGGTGTAGAACGGGTGGCACTGGGAGCAAACTTCGATGTGGAAGTTTTCTTTGCCCATGGTGGACTTGGTTACGAACTGGTTGCCGCAGGAGCAGGTAACCTGAACGTCTTTGTAGTTCGGCTGAATGGCAGCTTGCATGATTTTTCCTTGGTAAACACGGGTACAGGGGTTTTGCCTGTACTTCTTGAAACACGCGATTATCCCGGCATTAACCAGGCTTGGCAAGGGGCGGCGGCCAAATCCGCTATCGCCCTCCCCCGTTCAGATGCAAAAACCTCAGGCGCGGCGCCAGGTAGTGCCGGCGGCGCTGTCTTCCAGCACGATGCCGGCCGCGGTCAGCTCGTCGCGGATGCGATCGGACTCGGCCCAGTTCTTGGCCACGCGCGCATCCTTGCGCGCCTGGATCAGCGCTTCCACCTGCTCGGCGCTAAGGCCATCGCTGCCGGCCTCGCCCTGCAGGAAGGCTTCCGGGTCACGCTGCAACAGGCCCAGCACGCCGCCCAGATCTTTCAGCAAGCGTGCCAGCGCCAGGTCGCCACTCTTGTTCACTTCGCCGGCCAGCTCGAACAGCACCGCCACCGCTTCCGAGGTGCCGAAGTCGTCGTCCATCGCCGCCTTGAAGCGCGCCGCGTACGGGTTGCTCCAGTCGATGCCGGTGGAAGCCGGCAGTTCCAGGCCGCGCAGCGCGGTGTACAGCCGGGTCAGGCCCTGCTTGGCGTCGTTGAGGATGCCATCGGTGAAGTTCACCGGGCTGCGGTAGTGGCTGCGCACGATGAAGAAGCGGATCACCTCGCCATCGAAATGGCCCAGCACGTCGCGGATGGTGAAGAAGTTGCCCAGGCTCTTGGACATTTTCTCGCCATCGACATTGATGAAGCCGTTATGCATCCAGTAATTCACGTACTGCTGCCCGTGCGCGCCCTCGCTCTGGGCGATTTCGTTTTCGTGGTGCGGGAACTGCAGGTCCTCGCCGCCGCCGTGGATGTCGAAATGCTCGCCCAGGTGATGACAGCTCATCGCCGAGCACTCGATATGCCAGCCCGGGCGGCCGGCGCCCCACGGGCTTTGCCACTGCGGCTCGCCCGGCTTGGCGGCTTTCCACAGCACGAAGTCGTGCGCATCGCGCTTGTTCGGGTCCACCTCGATACGCTCGCCGGCGCGCAGGCTCTCCAGCGTCTTGCCGGACAGCTTGCCGTAGCCGGGGAACTCGCGCACCGCGTAGTACACGTCACCGTTGGCCGCAGGATAGGCCTTGCCACGGGAAATCAGCTTGCTGATGATGTCCTGCATGCCGCCGATATGCTGGGTGGCGCGCGGCTCGAACGTAGGCGGCAACAGGCCCAGCGCATTGGTATCGGCGTGCATGTCGGCGATGGTTTCTTCCACCAGCGCCTCGGGGCTGATGCCGCGCTCGGCGGAGCGCTTGATGATCTTGTCGTCGATATCGGTGATATTGCGCACATAGGTCACCTCGTAACCGGAGGCGGCGAACCAGCGATAGATCACGTCGAAGGCGGTCAGCATGCGGGCATGACCGATGTGACACAGGTCGTAAACGGTCATGCCACACACGTACATCTTTACCTTGCCGGGTGCTATGGGGTTGAATGCTTCTTTTTGGCGGGTCAGTGTGTTGTAGAGATTGAGCATGGCAGGGGTATGGCCGTTCGTGGTCGACAAAGCGCCATTGTAGCAAACCCGTCAAGCCCGCCACAGCCGGCAACGGAACAGTTTGTCGCGACAACACTCAATGCCTGTTTCCCGAGCACGGCACATAAGGAGAAATGATGGATTGGAGTCAGGAACTCGTCGGCAGCACCATCTGGCTGGGCAAGGCGCTGGCCATCACGCTGCTGGTCAGCGCGGCCAGTATCTGGCTGCTGACCCGCTTCAGCACCTGGGGGCGCCAGTTCTGGCGGCTGGCAGGTGATTTTTTCATTCCGGCCAGAAACGGCTGGCGGCCGCTCTTGACCACCCTGCTGATTCTGGTGATCACCCTGGCCGGGGTGCGTGTCAGCGTACTGTTCTCCAACTGGTACAACGGCATGTACACCGCCTTGCAGCAGGTGAACGCCAAGCTGTTCTGGGCATCGATGTGGGGCTTCGCGGTGCTGGCATCGGTACATGTTGGCCGCGCGCTGCTGGAGTACTACCTGCAGCAGGCCTTCGTGATCCGCTGGCGCGAGTGGCTGAACGAACGCATGCTGCAGCGCTGGCTGAACCAGCAGGCCTATTACCGTACCGCCCACCTGGCCACCCCTACCGATAACCCGGATCAGCGTATCCAGCAGGACATCGCCAGCTTCGTGTCCAGCTCGCTGTCGCTGTCCATGGGGGTGATCGACGCCCTGGTATCCACCTTCGAATTCACCCTGATCCTGTGGGGGCTGTCCGGCGTGCTGACGCTGTTCGGGGTGGATATCCCGCGCGGCATGGTGTTCGTGGTCTACCTGTACGTGATCGTGGCTACCTTTCTAGCGTTCCGCATCGGCAAACCGTTGATCCGCCTGAATTTCCTGAATGAAAAACTGGGCGCCGACTATCGTTACTCGCTGATCCGCCTGCGCGAATACGGCGAGAGCGTGGCGTTCTACCGTGGCGAGGCGGTGGAAGGCCGCACCCTGCGCCACCGCTTTGGCAATGTGATCGATAACCTGTGGCAGATCGTGTTCCGGAGCCTGAAGTTCAACGGCTTCAACTTCATCGTCAGCCAGACCGCCGCGGTGTTTCCGTTCCTGATCCAGGCCAAGCGCTTCTTTGCCAAGCAGATCTCGCTGGGCGACATGGTGCAGACCGCACAGGCCTTCGGCCAGCTGCAGGGAAACCTGTCGTTCTTCCGCAGCGCCTACGACAGCTTTGCCGAGTACAAGGCGGTGCTGGATCGTCTTACCGGCTTCCTCGACGCAGTGGAAGCCGCTGCAAGGCTGCCACAGCCGACGCACACCCGCTGCGACCAGGGGTTGCAGCTGCAGGATCTGAATGTGCGCCGCCCGGACCAGCAACCGCTGCTCAGCGGTCTGAACCTGAGTATGGATGCCGGCGAGGCCTTGCTGATCCGCGGCCCGTCCGGCAGCGGCAAGACCACGCTGCTGCGTGCCATCGCCGGGCTGTGGCCACATTGCGATGGCCAGATGCAGCACCCGGACGCCAGCCAGCTGCTGTTCCTGTCCCAGCGCCCATACCTGCCGCTGGGCACGCTGCGCGATGCGCTGTATTACCCCACTCCTGCCAGCGGCAACGATGCCGATGCCATCGCCGCGCTGCAGGCGGTACACCTGGGCCATCTGGCCGCCAAGCTGGACGTGGAGGCCGACTGGAGCCATACCCTGTCGCTGGGCGAGCAGCAGCGGCTGGCGTTTGGCCGCCTGCTGCTGGCATCGCCGCGCGTAGCCTTCCTCGACGAAGCCACATCGGCAATGGACGAGGGGCTGGAAGACACGCTGTACCGGCTGCTGCGCCAGCGCCTGCCGTATACCACCCTGGTCAGCGTCGGCCATCGCAGCTCGCTGCTGGCACACCACGACCGCCAGCTGCAGTTGCAAGGTGGTGGTGGCTGGCAGCTGCAAGCCAGCTAAGCGGCGCCGGGCCGTGGCGTTTCGCGCCGCCAGCGGCCCGGTGAATATTCACTGCCAACCCGAGGCCGCCATGCCAGGCCACAACCGTCAACGCCACATGCGGGCATGGCCAACACCCTCTGCCTGCCGGTTGGCAGCACAAGGGCAATCCGGTAGCATCCGGTGTTCGCATTCGCTTGAAACAGAATGAATGTCAGCCAGCTAAGCAGGCAGCATTGCCGAGGCATTTGGCAATTGCCAGCCGGCTGACGCATAGTGAATCCATTGCCGTGCATACCCGGGAGATAGCAGGCTCATGAACGTAGGTATCGGTTACGCCATTGCCTTGGTGTGTATTTTTGGCGCCTACATCATTCACGGCGGCAACATGACCGTGATCATCCATGCGCTGCCCACCGAATTGCTGGCCATTTTCGGCGGCTCGCTGGGCGCTTTCGTGGTGACCAACCAGGGCAAGACGCTGAAAGCGGTAAAGGCCGCCCTGCCCACGCTGTTCAAAGGTTCGCGCTACACCAAGGAGCGCTATATGGACCTGCTGGGCATGCTGTTCGAGATCCTGGTGAAGATCCGCAAGGAAGGCCTGATGTCGGTGGAGAAGGATGTCGACGATCCGCACAGCAGCCCGGTGTTCTCCAAGTACGAGAAGATCTCCAGCGACCACCATGTGATGGACTTCATCACCGACTACCTGCGCATCATGGTATCCGGCAACCTCAATGCCATGGAAATCGAGAACCTGATGGATATCGAAATCGAGACCCATCACCACGAAGGCCACGCCCCGGCCGCCGCCATCACCCGTCTGGGCGATGCGCTGCCGGCATTCGGTATTGTGGCGGCGGTGCTTGGGGTGGTGAACACCATGGGCTCGGTAGGCCAGCCACCAGCGGTGCTGGGCGGCATGATCGGCTCGGCACTGGTGGGTACCTTCCTAGGTATTCTGCTGGCCTATGCCTTCGTCGGCCCGCTGGGCACGCTGCTGGAACAGAAGCTGGACGAAAGCAGCAAGGAGTTCCAGTGCATCAAGACCGTGCTGCTGGCCAGCATGCAGGGCTATGCGCCGCAAACGGCGGTGGAATTCGGCCGCAAGGTGCTGTACTCCACCGAACGCCCGAGCTTCGCCGAGCTGGAACAAAGCATCAAGGGCAAGAAGTAATCTGGCAGATTTCTCCCCTTCCAAGGCGCCCCTCGCGGGCGCCTTTGCTTTTGCTGCTGGCCGCATTGACAGCCTCGCCGCTGGCTTCTTTAATGGGCACCCCTCCCCGCACGGACAGCCCATGACTCCCTTGCTACACGACTGGCAGCCACGCCTTGTCGAGCTGGCGCGCCACCATGCCGGCGATGATGGCGCCCATGACCTGAATCACCTGCAACGCGTGTGGCGCACCGCGCAGCAGCTGCTTGCCCGCTATCCACAGGCCGATGCGCTGGTGGTAATGGCCGCCTGCTATTTGCACGACCTGGTCAACCTGCCGAAAAACCACCCCGAACGCGCACTGGCCTCGCGCCAGGCCGCAGCGCTGGCCAGCCGCGAGCTGGCAGCGCTGGGCTTTCCGGCAGACAAGCTGGCGGCCACCGCGCACGCCATCGAGGCGCACAGCTTTTCCGCCGGCATCACGCCGCAAACGCTGGAAGCGCAGATCGTGCAAGATGCCGACCGCCTGGATGCGCTGGGCGCGGTGGGGCTGGCGCGGCTGTTCTACACTGCCGGACGCATGAACAGCCAGCTGGCGCACCCGGACGATGCGCTGGCTGCCAGCCGCGCACTGGACGACCGCGAATACGCGCTCGACCACATCGCCGTCAAACTCGCTACCCTGCCGGCCAGCATGCAGACCGAAGCCGGCAAGGCGCTGGGCGAGGCACGTCTGGCCAGGCTGTACCAGTTCCGCGACGACTTTGTCGCGGAATGGGGCGATTAGGCCGTTTGCGGCCAACCTTTACCGCCACGGCGCACAAGCCACATAGAGGGCTGCCGCGGCGGTGTTTACCCACAACACCTGACAGAGCAATATGGACATTCAGAACCTGATCGACAGCATCGCGCACGATGTTGCCCCCTATCTGGCCCAGGGCCGGCCAGCCGACTACATTCCGGCACTGGCCCAGGAAAGCCCGCAGCAATTCGCCATGGCGGTAGCCACACTGGATGGCGGCCTGTACGCCACCGGCCTTGCCGATAAACGTTTTTCCATCCAGAGCATCTCCAAGGCCTTCATGCTGGCGCACACTCTGCAGCGCCACGGCGAAGCCTTGTGGCAGCGGGTGGGCAAGGAGCCGTCCGGCAATCCGTTCAACTCGCTGGTGCAGCTGGAATACGAACACGGCATCCCGCGCAACCCGTTCATCAATGCCGGCGCGCTGGTGGTGACCGATATCGCCATCAGCGAATTCGGCGACAGCAGCAGCGCGCTGCGCAGCCTGCTGCGCGAGGAAAGCGGCGAGCCGGCCATCGACTTCGACTACGTGATTGCCGCCTCCGAGGCCGAGCACGGCCACCGCAACGCCGCGCTGGGCCACTTCATGAAAAGCTGCAACAACATCAACGGTGGCGTCGACCAGCTGCTGGCGCACTATTTCCGCGCCTGCAGCATCCGCATGAACGTGCGCGAACTGGCACGCGCCGGCCTGTTCCTGGCCAATCACGGTGCCTCGCCGGTAAGCGGCCAGCAGCGCCTGAGCCGCAGCCAGGCCAAGCAGATCAACGCCATCATGCTCACCTGCGGTACCTACGACGCCGCCGGCGAATTCGCCTACCGCGTCGGCCTGCCGTGCAAGAGCGGCGTGGGCGGCGGCATCCTGGCGATTCTGCCCGGCAAGATGAGCATCGCGGTATGGAGCCCGGGGCTGGACGCACGCGGCAACTCGCTGGCCGGGCTGGAGGCGCTGGACCGCTTTACCACCCGCAGCGGCGAGTCGGTGTTCTAGGCGCCGCGAACAAAACCCCTGATCCTGCGTTGCGCCTCCTTGCCGTACTAATTGTACTGTCTGCGTCGGCGCGCCTTGGCTCAGGTACGCTACGCGGTTTTGTTAGCAGCGCTAGACTCCAGGGTTGGCCGCATGCGGCCAACCCTGGCACCCAAACGCAAAAAAGCCTGCATCGCGTGATGCAGGCTTTTTGTTTGCCGGGCAGGAAAAACGATCAGTCGTCCAGCACTGCGGAGGTGTACACCTCCTGTACATCGTCCAGGTCTTCCAGGGCGTCCAGCAGCTTCTGCATGCGCACCGCGTCGTCGCCAGTCAGCTCGGTTTCGTTCTGCGGGCGCATGGTGACTTCGCCACCCTCGGCCTTGAAGCCGGCGGCTTCCAGCGCCGCCTTGATCAGCGGGAACTCGTACGGCGGGGTCAGCACTTCCAGCGAACCGTCGTCGTTGGTGATCACGTCATCGGCGCCGGCTTCCAGTGCCGCTTCCATCAGCGCGTCTTCATCCACGCCCGGAGCGTACAGCAGTGCGCCGCAGTGGGTGAACTGGAACGCCACGCAACCGTCGGTGCCCATATTGCCGCCGTACTTGGAGAAGGCATGGCGCACGTCGGCCACGGTACGAGTCTTGTTATCGGTCAGGCAGTCCACCATCACCGCCGCGCCGCCGATGCCGTAACCCTCGTAACGGCACTCCAGGTAGTCCACGCCTTCCAGGGTGCCGGCGCCGCGGTCGATGGCACGCTGGATGTTGTCCTTGGGCATGTTGGCATCCCAGGCCTTGTCCACCGCCAGACGCAGGCGCGGGTTGGAGTCGATGTCGGCGCCGCCCATCTTGGCGGCAACGGTGATTTCCTTGATCAGGCGGGTAAAGATCTTGCCGCGCTTGGCGTCGGCGCGTTCCTTCTTGTGCTTAATGTTCGCCCATTTGCTGTGGCCAGCCATAAAAGCCTCGGTATATCAGTGGTTTGCGACCTGCCAGCAGGCAGGCCGGGAGAAAAATAACGCGTCATTCTAGCAAAAAGCTAGGGCGCCTTCAGCAGGGTCGCAATAAAGTCGAAACCTTCGCGGTACAACTGGCTGATGGCCGGCTCCAGTAGCGGCAGGCTCAGGTACAGCGCAATGAAGCCGATCATCAGCGTCAGCGGGAAGCCGAACGAGAAAATGTTGAACTGCGGTGCCGCCCGCGTCATGACCGCAATCGCCAGGTTGACTACCAGCAGGCAGCCCACCACCGGCAGTGACAGCCACAAGCCCCAGGCAAACAGCTTGCCGCCCCAGATCGCCAGCTCGCGCAGGCTTTCCGGAGCCAGCATGGTACCAATGGGGAAGGTCCGGAAGCTGTCCACCAGTGCTGCCAGCAATACCTGGTGGCCGTCAAAACTCAGGAACAGCAAGGTGGCAAAGATGGTCAGCACCCGCGAGACCGCCGGCACCTGCGCCGAATGCTGCGGGTCGAAAAACATGGCAAAGCCCAGGCCCATCTGGGTACCCATCAGGAAGCCCGCCATTTCCACCGCGGTAATCACGATGCGCATGGCAGTGCCGATGATGATGCCGATCAGCAGCTGCTGTACCACCAGCAGCGTCCCCTCGGCCGACAGCACCGGAATGGCCGGCATCGGCGGCAGGATAGGCGCCAGCAACACGGTAAGCAGCAGCGCGAAACCGGCCTTGAAGCGGCGCGGGATATTGCGCGAGGACAGCAGCGGGTCCGCCAGCATCAGGCCAACGATGCGGGCGAATGGCCACAGAAAATAGGCCAGAAACGCGCTGATCTGGGTATCGCTGAATGTCAGCATGGGTTGGCCGCGGTCAGCCGATGACGCCGGGGATGCTCTGGAACAGGCGCGTCATGTAGTCCAGCAGGGTAGTCAGCATCCACGGCCCGGCCAGCACCAGCACCAGGAACATGGCCAGCAGCTTGGGGATGAAGGTCAGCGTCATCTCGTTGATCTGGGTAGCCGCCTGCAGGATGCTCACCAGCAGACCCACCAGCAGCGACACCGCCAGTGGCGGGCCGGATACCAGGATCAGCACGTACAGCGCGTTCTGCAACAGATTGATGACGGTTTCCGGTGTCATGACGCCCCCTCAGTTCACGGCAAAGCTCTGCACCAGCGAGCCCATCAACAGTGTCCAGCCATCCACCAGCACGAACAGCATCATCTTGAATGGCAAGGAAATCACCACCGGCGACACCATCATCATACCCATGGCCATCAGGATGCTGGCCACCATCAGGTCGATGATCAGGAAGGGGATGAACACCATGAAGCCGATCTGGAACGCGGTTTTCAGCTCGCTGACCACAAAGGCCGGAATCAGCGTCTTCAGTGACACGTCCGCCTTGGTGGCCGGCGGCGGCGACTTGGAGATCTCGATGAAAAACGCCAGGTCTTTCTCGCGGGTCTGCGCCAGCATGAAGGCCTTCATCGGCTTGGCGGCTTCATCCGCCGCCTGCTGGAAGGTAATGCGGTCTTCCGACAGCGGCACCCAGGCCTTGTTGTAGACCTCGTCCAGCGTCGGCGCCATCACGAACATGCTCAGGAACAGCGCCAGCCCCACCAGCACCTGGTTGGGCGGCGACTGCATGGTGCCCAGCGCCTGGCGCAGCAGCGACAGCACGATGATGATGCGGGTGAACGAGGTCATCATCAGCACCATGGCCGGGATGAAACTCAGGCCGGTCATCAAGAGCAGCATCTGCAGGCTGAGCGAATAATTCTGTCCGCCGCCCGGCGCCGGCGTACTGGTCATCAGCGGCAGGCTGGCCGCCCATACGGCCGCAGGCAACAGTGACAGCAGCAGGCCTAAACTCAACTTCCATTTCATTTGTCGCCATCCCCCTGGCGCTTTCTGGCCTTGTCCATGGCACTGGCCAGCCACTGCGCGAATGGCGGGTTGGCCGCAGGCTGCCCGCCCTGCTCGCTGCCTTCCGGCTTGGGCATGCTTTTCAGCAGGTTGACATTGCGCGCGGTCACCCCCAGCACCAGCCATTCCCCGGCCAGCTCCACGATCACCACCCGCTCATGCGGCCCCACCATCACACCGCTGACCACCCTTGCCGGCTGGATGCGGCCCAGCATCGCACCCATGGAAAAGCGGCGAAACAACCAGGCAATGGCAAAAATGGCTGCCAGCACCAGCAGCAGGCCAAAGCTGACCTGCAGCATGCCCCAGAACGGCGACGGCCCCTCGGCAGGAGGGGCCGCCAGCGCTGGCGCAGCAAGCAGCAAGCAGAACAGTAGACGCAGCATACTCATTTCTGCAGCCGGCGCAGCCGCTCGGCCGGGGTAATGATATCGGTCAGACGGATACCGAACTTGTCATTCACCACCACCACTTCGCCCTGGGCGATCAGGCAGCCGTTCACCAGCACATCCATCGGCTCGCCGGCCAGGCCATCCAGCTCCACCACCGAGCCCTGCGCCAGCTGCAGCAGGTTGCGGATGGCGATCTTGGTACGCCCCAGTTCCACGGTAAGCTGCACCGGGATGTCCAGGATCATGTCCAGGTTCTGCGGTACCGACTGCGCAGCGCCAGCGGCAGAGAAGTCCTGGAACAGCGAGGTGGCCGGCTTCACTTCTGTAGCAGCAGCGGCAGCATCCACCTGCTCCTGCTCCGCCATCGCCGCGGCCCAGTCGTCCATCACATCGTCGCCGCCCGCGCCTTCCATGCCGGCCACGGAATCCGGATCAAAGCCTTGTTCTTCAGCCATCTTCGTTTTCTCCATTGGGCAAGTCGGCCAGATCGTGCGCGCCGGCCAGGATTTCATCCACCTTCAGCGCATAATTGCCCGATACCGTGCCGTAGCTACAGGACAGTACCGGGATGCCCGATACATCAGCCACAATCTTTTCAGGGACATCCACCATCACGACGTCCCCTTCCTTCAAGTTCAGAATCTGCCCCAGGGTAATCTTGGCCTGGGCCAGGGTAGCGACCAGCTCCACCTCTGCCGCCTGTACCTGACGCTGCATCAGGTTCACCCAGCGGTTATCCACCTCGGTGCGGTCTGCCTGCATGGTGCTGGACAGCAGGTCGCGCAGCGGCTCCACCATCGAGTACGGCAGGCAGACGTGGAAGTCACCGCCGCCAGCACCCAGTTCGATATGGAAAGTCACCGCCACCACCACCTCGGTAGGGGTGGCGATGTTGGCGAACTGGGTGTTCATCTCGGAACGGATATAGCCGAACTCGATCGGATATACCGGCTCCCAGGCTTTCTGGTACTCGGTAAATACCACTTCCAGCAGTTTCTGGATGATGCGCTGCTCGGTCGGCGTGAAATCGCGCCCCTCCACCCGCACGTGAAAGCGGCCATCGCTGCCGAACAGGTTGTCCACCACCAGAAACACCAGGTCCGGGTCAAAAATCAGCAAGCCGGTACCACGCAGTGGCTTGATGTGCACCAGGTTCAGGTTGGTGGGTACTACCAGGTTGCGAATGAATTCGCTGTATTTCTGCACCCGCACCGGCCCGACCGAGATTTCGGCATTGCGGCGGATGAAATTGAAAAAGCCAATGCGCAGGTTGCGCGCAAAACGCTCGTTGATGATTTCGAGCGTGGGCATGCGGCCACGGACGATACGTTCCTGCCGACCAATGTCGTAGGAACGTATCGAACTTCCGTCGCCGGAATCGCCATCATCTTCCTCTTCCCCGGTAACACCGCGCAGTAACGCGTCTACCTCTTCCTGGGACAGGATCTCGTCGGCCATAGCTCGGTATGTATTACTGCTGCTGGATGATGAAGGAAGTAAACAGCACGCCTTCCACCGGTTCGGTTTCGGCAGCGTCCATCGCTTCGTTCATGATGCGTTTGATCTGGGCACGCAGCTTGACCTTGCCGTCCGGCGTGGCCAGTTCTTCTTCGGTCTTGGAGGACAGTAGCAGAATCACGGCACTGCGGATCTTCGGCATGTAGGCCTTGAAGTTGTTCTTGGCTTCTTCATCCGCCAGTTCCGCCTGCATTTCCACTTGCAGCATAGGTGCAGTCGGGCCGCCGGTCAGGTTCACCACGAAAGAGTCCAGCTTTTCGAAAATCGGCGGACCTTCTTTCTTTTCCTTCTTGGGCTCGGCTTCCTGACTGTGCTCGGCACTGGCCGCTGCCGGCGCATGCGACTGCCCCAGGATCAGATAGGCTGCCAGGCCACCAATGGCGGCCAACAGCACCACCAGAAGAACGATGACAATGATGATAAGTTTTTTATTACCACCTGCTGCCGGTGCAGCTGCCACGGGTGCCTTGGTGTCTTCCTTTTTTTCAGCCATCTTTGCTCAACTCGCTAGCGGGAAATGATTGCCCGCTATTTTCCCCATTTCCACCACGATTGAACAGGGCTGACGGTGAAAAGCCCTTTATATCAAGCCCGGATACTGAGCTGATCGCTCGCCGCCACCGTTTCCGGCTGCAATTCGGCTGCGCCCAGCGCCGCTACCGCCTCGTCACCACGTGCCTGAGTCTCGTCTGCCGGGGTACGCTGCTGCTGGCCGCGCTGCTGGCCATGCTGCCAATGCTGGGCCTGCTGCTGGGCAAACTGCTGCTGCGAGCTGACCTCCACATTCCCCAGCTGGATGCCGGATTGTTCCAGCATGCGGCCCAATTGCGGCAAGCTGCTTTCCACGATCTCGCGGGCGGCATGGTTGGCCGCCACCACGTTGATCTGCGCCTTGTTCTGCGAATCGAAGCTGATGGAGATATCCAGAGGGCCGAGATGCTCCGGCGTCACTTTGATGCTGGCGGAATCGAGTTTGAACTGCACCATCTGGCCCAGCTTTTCGGCGAACTCATGCCGCCAGGCCTGACTGCCGCGTGCCATGGGCTGGCTAAGCTCGTGGTTCAGTGCCTGGCTGGCACCTGCGGTCGGCAGCGATGCCGCAGCCAGGTTGGCAGCATGCGTATCGTCCAGCTGCGGTACCGCCTGCTGCAGCTCATCGTCGGCAGCAGCGGCCTCGGCGCGGAACATCAATCGCACATCGTCCGGCAGCACGCCGCCACGCCGCGCACTCCCCTTGCCAGCCTCTACCAGACCAGCGACCGTAGCCTGGGTATCCAGCTGTGCCAGCTCTCCATCGTCGGTGCCCGGCAACAACTGGCTGACATCGAATGCAGCCGCCTCCCCCGCCCCGGCGGCATCAGCCTGGGCCAGGCGCTGGCTGATTACCTCCGAGTGCTGCGCCTGGCTGGCCAGCAAGGCGGTGATCGCCTGCGACGGCAAGGGCTGACCGGCAAATCCTGCCGACTCTGGCAATTGCTGCCGCCCGTTGCTGCCTGGCAAGCCATGCAGTGGCTGGTAACCCGGCATCAGCAGCTGCACTGCCTGGGCAAAGGCACTGGCATCGCCAGCAGCAGACGGCTCCGCCATGGCCTTACCCTTGCCCAGCAGGCCGCCAAGCCCTGGCGATAGCGTGGCGTCCTCGCCACTGCCCTGTAGCTGCGATAGCAGCAGGGAAAAGATACTGTTATCACCGCTCTGCGCGCTGGCTGCAGCGGCGGTGGATGGTGTCTGATGATTGACGGTGCTTGCGGCAGAAATTGCATGGGCCATGGTGCTTGCCCCTTTTGACTGGATGCAGCGGTAAAGCAGATTGCGTGCCAGCTGTCAGCCCGGTTTTTTCAGCCGGGCGGAAAACTCGTCCAGGGTCTTCTGCTCGCGGCGCTTCTGGCTGAGCGCGGCACGTTTTTCCTCGCGCTTCTGCAGCACCTCGTAGGATTTGAGCTTGCGCCGCTCCAGCAACCAGGCCTGCTTTTCCACCAGGAAGCGCTGCGCGCTGCGCTCCACCTCCTGCTGTTGCTGCTCGCGGGCATCATCCAGCTTTTGCATGAACAGGCGGAAATCCTGCCACTGCAGCACCGACATGCCCGCCTGCCCCTGGCTGAGCATGCGCTGCTGATAATCGGCAATAAAGCCATCCAGTTGCAGCAGCATCTGCTGGGCATGTTGCTGCGCCTGCTGTGCCTTGCGCATGCGCTCCGCCGCCGCCTCCAGGCGGTCGCTGGCCAAACGTAGCAGTAGCGCGAACTTGCTCATGATTCAGCGCCGAATCAACCGGCCAGGGTTTCGCCCAGCATGCCGCTGCAGCTGGCAAAGTCGAAGTTTTCATGCATCGACTGGGTGAGAAATGACACCATCTGGCCGTGGCGGCGGATGGCTTCGTCCAGCATCGGGTCGGAGCCCGGCACGTAGGCGCCGACGCTGATCAGGTCACGGCTGCGCATATAGCGCGAGAACAGCTGCTTGAAGCGCCGCGCCAGGTCCATGTGCGAACGGCTGACTACGTCCACCATCACCCGTGAAATCGACTGTTCGATATCGATGGCCGGGTAATGACCGGATTCGGCCAGCTCGCGCGACAGCACGAAGTGGCCATCCAGGATCGCCCGCGCCGAGTCGGCAATCGGGTCCTGCTGGTCATCGCCCTCCGACAGCACGGTATAAAACGCGGTGATCGAGCCGCCACCAGCCTCGCCATTGCCGGCACGCTCGATCAGCTGTGGCAGCTTGGCAAATACCGACGGCGGATACCCCTTGCTCACTGGCGGCTCGCCGATGGCCAGTGCAATCTCGCGCTGCGCCATGGCATAACGGGTAACCGAATCCATCAACAGCAGCACATCCAGCCCCTGCGCACGGAAGTACTCCGCCAGTGCGGTGGCGTAGGCGGAGCCATGCAAGCGCATCAATGGCGGCATGTCGGCGGGGGCAGCCACCACCACCGAGCGCGCCAGGCCTTCCTCGCCGAGAATGTTCTCGATGAAGTCCTTCACCTCGCGGCCACGCTCGCCGATCAGCCCCACCACCACCACATCGGCACGGGTGAAGCGCGCCATCATGCCCAGCAGCACCGATTTGCCGACACCGGAGCCGGCAAACAGGCCCAGACGTTGGCCGCGGCCAACGGTGAGCAGACCGTTGATCGCTTTCACCCCCACATCCAGCACATCGTGCACCGGCGTGCGATGCAAGGGGTTCAGTGGCTGACTGTACAAGGGGAAGTAGGCATCCGGGTACACCGGCCCCTTGCCGTCCAGCGGCCGGCCCAGCGAATCCAGCACTCGCCCCAGCAGGCTGAGCCCTACCGGTACCTGCCGCCCCAGCGGGCCGTTGACTTCCGGCTTGACGCTGCTTTGCTGGTAGTCCGGCGGCTGGTACGACACCACCGGCTTGACCGGCGTGCCTGGCAGCAGCCCCTGGATATTGGTCAGCGGCATCAGAAACAGCCGCTCTTCGGAAAAGCCGACCACCTCGGCCTCCACCACATGGCCGGGGGCCACCTCCACGGTGCAGGCGCTCCCCACCGGCAGCCGCAGGCCCACCGCCTCCATCACCAGCCCGGTCACGCGGACCAGCTGCCCCTGCACCTGCCACAGCGGCGCCTGGGCCGCCGCCTCGCGGCAGGATTGCAGGAAACGGCGCTGCGCGGCCAACAGTTCAGTCATCCTGTACTCCCAGCGCACGGCGCAGCGCCTGCAGCCGCTGCGGTAAGGACAGATCGATCTTGCGCTGACTGGTCTCGATCAGGCAGCCGCCGCGATCCACCGCCTCGTCCGCCAGCCAGTGCCAGTTCACGCCGGGGTATTGGCGGGTGGCAAAACTTTCGATGATGCCGATATCGGCCGGATGCGCGCGCACCCTGGCCTGCAACAAACCCTGGCCAACCTCGTCCAGCGCCTGCTGCACCAGCGGCAGCATCGCAGCATGATCCAGCTCGATATGCGCCGCCACGATACGCTCCGCCAATTCCACCGCCAGGGTCAGCACGTCGCCGGAAAGATCCTGCCCGAGTTGCTGCAACTGCTGTTCAAAGCTCTGTTGCAACGCCTGCAATGGCTGCCAGTGCTCGGCAAAACGCGCGGCAACTTCCGCCTGTGCCGCGGCCTCGCCGGCAGCGCGCCCCTGCTGCAGGCCTTCCTGCTGTCCGGCATCAAAGCCTGCCTGCCAGGCCTCCTGGTGAATGGCTTCCAGTTCGGCCGCCGTGGGGTAGGCCAGCGGCGCCTCTTCCGGCTCCGGCTCCAGCGCGTCCGTCTCCGGCAAGGGCTCAGGCATGGCCTGGTCCAGCGCCGGCTCCAATACAGAAACCCCCTGGGCAGGGGGTTCACTGGTATCTGCAGTCTGCTCCGGCGGTAACTGCTGCGCGGGGTCTGCCCCCAGCTCACCAAAACGCCAGGACTTCCACTGCCCCAGCGCCTCAGCCGGAATCACATTGTTATTCGACAAGGCCTTCGTCTCCACCCTTGCTGGCTAGCACGATCTGGCCTTCGTCGGCCAGCCTGCGCACGATCTTGAGAATTTCCTTCTGCTCGGCTTCCACTTCCGACAGCTTGACCGGCCCCTTGGACTCCAGATCGTCGCGCAGCATCTCGGCAGCACGGCTCGACATATTGCGGAAGATCTTGTCCTTGAGCTCCTGGCTGGTGCCCTTGAGGGCCACCACCAGCGAATCGGACTGCACTTCGCGCAGAATGGTCTGAATGGAGCGGTCGTCGATCTCCAGCAGGTTGTCGAACACAAACATCTTGTCCTGGATGCGCTGCGCCAGTTCCGGATCGTACTCGCGGATGTAGGACAGCGCCGAGGCTTCCACGTTGGAGCCCAGGAAGTTGAGGATTTCCGCGGTCATGCCCACACCACCAGCGGCACTCTTCTTGATACGATCGGAGCCGGACAACAGCTGGGTCAGCACATCGTTCAGCTCGCGCAGCGCCTGCGGCTGCACGCCTTCCAGCGTGGCGGTACGGATCAGCACTTCGTTGCGCAGCCGCTCCGGGAAATAGGCCAGGATGGCACTGGAAAGATCCGGATCCAGGTGCACCATGATGGTGGCAATGATCTGCGGGTGCTCGTTGCGGATCAGGTCGGCAGCCGAGGACGGGTCCATCCACTTCAGGCTTTCGATACCGCTGTGGTCGTTGCCCTGTAGGATCTTGTCCAGCAGGTTGGCCGCCTTGTCCGGGCCCAGCGCCTCGATCAGCACGTTGCGCAGGTATTCGTCGGTGGCGCCGAAGTTGGCACGCGCGGCGTACTCTTCCTCGAACTGGCCAACAACCTTTTCCACTTCCTCGTGGCTGAGGTTGCTCAGCCCCGACATGGCCAGGCTCAGCTTCTGCACTTCCTTTGGCCCGAGGTACTTGAATACCTCGATGGCCTCGGCCTGCCCCAGGCTGAACAGCAGCACGGAGCTGCGGCGGATACCGGCATCACTCATCGGACGCAATCCATTCCTTGATGATCTGTGCAGCCATGCGCGGATCGGCCCTTACCAGATCACGCGCACCCTGCAGCTTGAGTTCGTACTGCCGGCGCTGCTGCTCTTTCGGATCCTGCGATTCCAGCGAACCGGCTCCGCCCTCGCCTTCGGCACCTTCTTCCCCGGCTACTGCCAGCAGGCGACCACCGGTGGCGGCTGCCTGCTCGCCGGCGGCGCCCTCCAGCGGTTCGGCTGGTGCCGGCTTGACCACGTCACGCATGATGGGGCGCACCACACCAAACAGCAGGTACAGCACCGCCAGAATCAACAAGCCGTACTTGATCAGGTTGGCCGCATTGTCGGTGGCGTACTCCACCAGCCTGTCCTTGGTGGACACTGTCGGCACTGCCTCGGCAAAGCTGGCGTTGACAACATTCACCGAGTCGCCGCGTTCCTGATTATAGCCAACCGCTTCCTTTACCAGGTCGGTGATCTGCTGGTATTCCTTGGCGGACATCGGCGTGGGCTTGGCTTCGCCATTGTTGTCCGTCACCATCTTGTAGTTCACCACCACCGCTGCAGTCAGGCGCTTGATATTGCCCTGCGGCTGCTTGGTATGCTGAATGGTCTTGTCGACTTCGTAATTGGTGGTGATCTCGCGATGCACACTGCCAGAGGCGCCCCCCATCGGCAGACCGGACAGCGTGGCAGTACCCGGCGCAGCGCCCGGCGGCAGCGTCAGCGGCGCGGATGCCGCGCTGGGCGGCTGATTGGTCAGCGCGCCAGGCACTCCGGACGGCAGGCTGGCATCCCTGCCCAGCGTTTCCATGATCTGCTGGCTGCGGGTGGCGGACGGGTTGGGCGTGGAGTTCGGCCGGTAGGTCTCCGATGTCTGCTCCACCTCGGAGAAATCGACACTGGCGGTAACCTGGGCGCGGGCATTGCCGCGGCCGAAGATCGGCTCCAGGATCGCCTCCACCCGCTTGGCGTAATCGGCCTCGATCTGGCGCACAAAAGCCAGCTGACGGCGGTCCATGCCGTTATTGCCGCCATCCTGCACCGTGGACAGCAAGTTGCCATCCTGGTCCACCACCGACACATTGCGTATCGGCAGGTTGGGAACCGCACTGGATACCAGATAGACGATACCGGCGATCTGGCCGGCATCCAGAATGCGGCCGCCGCGCAACTCCAGCATCACGGAAGCGGTGGGCAGCTGCTGATCGCGCACGAACACGCTTTGCTTGGGAATGGCCAGGTGCACGCGGGCGCTGTTCACCGCAGCGACGGATTCAATGGTACGCGCCAGCTCGCCTTCGATGGAGCGCTGGTAATTGACCTGCTCGGCAAACTGGCTGATGCCGAATTTCTGCTTGTCCATCAGCTCGAAACCGACGCCGCCGGCCTTGGGCAGCCCCTGTGACGCCAGCCGCAGGCGGGTGTCGTAGACCTTGTCACTGGGCACGGAAATTACCCCGCCCTCACCCAGCTGGTACGGCACGTTCATCTGCTGCAAGGCAGCAGTGATCTGACCACCGTCACGATCGGCAATGCCGGAGAACAGGATCTTGTACCCAGGGTCGCGATTGAAGGCCGCCAGGGCAATGACAATAGACAATACCGCAGCAAGTGCGGCAAAAAGCAGAATCTTGCGATTGTTGGGGAGTGCATTGAAGCGCGCCGTCATGTCATTGAGGCGCGCTTTCCAGGCAGGCGTAGCGTTGTCTACCAGATCAGCCATACAGTGGTTATTTCGTTATAGGTTTACCGCTGCAGGCGAGCCTCACAGCAGCGCTACACTTGCGTATTCATGATTTCCTGGTAGGCCGAAACCAGTTTGTTTCTAGCCTGCACCATGGTCTGGAAGCTCAGGCTGGCTTTCTGCATGGTCACCATCACATCCTGGATGTTGACCCCTTCTTCACCCAGTTCGAAGCGTTTCTGCAGCTCCTGGGAGGTTTGCTGCACCTGGTTGACCTGCTCCAGCGTCGACTGCAACACCGAAGAAAAGTCGACCTCAGGCGCCTGCGCCGGCGCTTCCGCCGGCTTGCCGGCAGCCAGTGCCGACATCGCCTTGAGTTCACCCAGCAGCTGGTTGATGCCTTGCGTAGACATGTCGATTTCTACCTGTCTGTTTCCACCTGCGTTCAGGTGGCGTCACCATCTTCTTCACGGTAACGCTGCAGCTTGTAGCGCAGGGTTCGTTCACTGATCCCCAGACGCTCGGCGGCCAGTTTCTTGACACCGCCCACCGCTTCCAGAATATGCTTTTTCTCGATGGACCGCATGTCCATCGCCTGTTCGTCCGCAGAGGCTTCCGAAGAGACCCGCGGCAAGGTAACAGCTTGCTCCGGCAGCACAGACTCCAGCATCAGATCGGCGGCAAAAACCTCCGTCCCGGCGGCAAGAATTGCCGCCCGCTGCATTACATTGTCCAGCTCGCGGATGTTACCTTCCCAACTATAGGCAGTCAATTCTCGTTCGGCATCGTTGCCAAGTGTTAAATTGGGCTTGCCTACTGCGTCGGCATGTTTTTTGAGCAATTTCCGTGCCAAGGGCAGAATATCCTCCGCCCGCTCCGCGAGGCCGGGCAGCTGCAGCGGGAAAACATTGAGCCGGAAGTACAGGTCCTCACGGAAGCGGCCAGCGGCGACTTCAGCCTGAATATCCCGGTTGCTGGTGGCCAGCACGCGAATATCCAGCTTGATGGTACGGGTACCCCCCACCCGCTCCACTTCGCGCTCCTGCAACACCCGCAGCAGCTTGGCCTGCAGCGACAGCGGCATCTCGGTAATTTCGTCCAGCAGGATGGTGCCACCTTGCGCCTGCTCGAACTTGCCAGCCAGGCTGGTAGTGGCGCCAGTGAACGCGCCCTTCTCGTGCCCGAACAAGGTGGACTCCAGCAGGCTATCCGGAATCGCCGCGCAATTCACCGCCACGAAGGGGCCATCCTTGCGTCGCGAGTGCTGGTGCATGAAGCGCGCCAGCACTTCCTTGCCGGCACCGCTGGGGCCGCTGATCAGCACACTGGCGTCGCTGGGCGCCACCCGGCTGGCAATGGACAGCAGCCTGCGCATGGCAGGCGACTCCGCCACCAGGGTATCTGCGCTGACCTCCGGCGCATCCAGCACGAAGCGCCCGACCTCGGCTATCAGCTGCTGCGGTTCGAACGGCTTCAGCAGGTAGTGGCTGGCGCCGGCGCGCAGCAGTTCGATGGCGCGTTCGATCACCCCATAGGCAGTCATCAGAATGAAAGGCAGCCCCGGATAACGGTCCTTGATCTGGAAGAACAGGCTGTAGCCGTCCATCGGCTGCATCTGCGCATCGGAAATCACCAGCCCCACCGGTTCATGCTGCAGCACCTGCAGCGCCGCCTCGCCATCAGCGGCTTCCACCACCTGGAAGCCGGCCAACATCAGGGTATCGACCAGCGCTTCGCGCAGGTCGACATCATCTTCCACCACCAAAACAGGCAAGCGTTTCATTGAATATCGTGTTCCATTGTTACCGTGCTGCCACTAGCGGGCGGCACACAGCGCCAGCAGCCGGCTGGCAATGCTCTGCAGCGGCAGCACCTCGTGCACGCCGCCGCTGGCGATCGCTTCCTTGGGCATGCCGAACACCACGCAGCTGGCTTCGTCCTGGGCAATATTGATGGCGCCAGCTTCGCGCAGCTCCAGCATGCCGGCAGCACCATCACGCCCCATGCCGGTGAGGATCACGCCGATACAGTGTTTGCCGGCCACGTTGGCCGCGGAGCGGAACAGCACGTCCACCGATGGCTTGTGCCGATTTACCGGCGGCCCCTGGTGCAGGCTGGCGGCATAGGCGATGCCATTGGTGGATTTGACCAGCAGGTGCGAATGTCCGGGGGCGATGTACACCGTTCCAGGTTGCAGACGCTCGCCGTCTTCGGCTTCCTTCACCCGCAGACGACACAGCGCGTCGAGCCGGCTGGCAAACGACTTGGTGAACATTTCCGGCATGTGCTGCGTCACCACGATGGGCGGCATCTCGGCAGGCAAGGCACTGAGCAGCACGCGCAGCGCCTCGGTTCCGCCGGTGGAGGAACCGATGGCGATCAGCGGCAGTTTGCCCAGCGCCGTGCGCACCGGCTGGCGATGCAGGATGACATCGGCGCTATGGCTGGGCGCCACGGTCAAGGGTTGGGCATCTTGTTTTCTGTTGGCACTGGCCATGTTTTCCCCATTTGCGACAAGCAGTAACTAGCGCAGCGACTGCTGCCAGTGGCGGCACCAGGCATCGCAGGCTTCCTCCACCAGATCGAGCACGGTTTCGAAGCCCTGCGGGCCGCCATAGTACGGGTCCGGCACCTCGGCACCTGGCTCCAGTATCGACAATAGCAGCAGCGGCTCCACTCCTCGACCAGCGCGCAGCGGTGCCAGATTGGCCAGATTGTCCTGATCGGCGACCAGCACGAAGTCGAAATCCGAGAAATCCCTCGCCGTTACCTGGCGCGCACGCTGTGCCGACAGGTCGTAACCGCGACGTGCCGCGGCGGCCTGGGTGCGCGGATCGGGTGCGCGGCCGATGTGGTAATCATGGGTACCGGCGGAATCCACCTCGACCCGGTCCTGCAGGCCGTATGCGGCCAACCTGGCGCGCAGCACGCCCTCCATGGTGGGTGAGCGGCAGATATTGCCCATGCACACCATCAATACCCGCAGCTTGTCTTGCATGCTCTTCCCTTCTGCCGACTTAGAGTCGGTTCTCGATCTGCTGCGCGCCGGTGATACAGCGTTAAGTTCGACTCAGGTATGCGCATTTACTCTATGTAAACTCCGCTTCCTCAGCCGTTTTCGCCTTGTCTCACCCTAGCTCGCGAGATCGTGAACACGCTCTTACATATCATTGAGCCAGGCTTTTTCTTTCAGCGTCTTCAGTTCGTCGCGCAGCTTGGCCGCCTGTTCGAATTCCAGATTGCGCGCCGCTTCCAGCATGGCTTTTTCCAGCCGCTTGATTTCCTTGGCCAGCGTTTTCTCGTCCATCATCGCCACGCGCGCGGTGTCGGCCAACTGCTGCCGCTGCTGCGACTTGTCATGGTAGACGCCGTCGATGATGTCCTTGATCTTCTTGTTCACGCCCTGCGGCACGATGCCGTGCTCGGCGTTGAACGCCAGCTGCTTGGCGCGGCGGCGCTCGGTTTCGTCGATGGCGCGCTGCATGGAATTGGTGATGCGGTCGGCGTACAGCAATGCCTTGCCGTTAAGGTTGCGCGCGGCGCGGCCTATGGTCTGGATCAGGCTGCGCTCGCTGCGCAGGAAGCCTTCCTTGTCGGCGTCCAGGATCGCCACCAGACTCACCTCCGGAATGTCCAGGCCCTCGCGCAGCAAGTTGATGCCGATCAGCACGTCGAACATGCCCAGGCGCAGGTCGCGGATGATCTCCACCCGCTCCACGGTATCGATATCGGAGTGCAGGTAGCGCACCTTCACGTTGTGCTCGGTGTAGTAGTCGGCCAGCTGCTCCGCCATGCGCTTGGTCAGCGTGGTCACCAGCACACGCTCGCCCAGATCGATGCGCAGCCGGATTTCAGACAACAAGTCGTCTACCTGGGTGGCTACCGGGCGTATCTCGATCACCGGGTCGACCAGACCGGTTGGCCGCACGACCTGCTCCACCACCTGGCCGGCATGCGTACCTTCATAATCGGACGGCGTAGCCGAAACGAATACGGTCTGCGGCATCAGTTTTTCGAACTCATGGAACTTCAGCGGCCGGTTGTCCACCGCCGACGGCAGGCGGAAGCCATACTCCACCAGGTTCTGCTTGCGCGCCGCATCACCCTTGTACATCGCTCCCACCTGCGGCACGGTGACGTGGCTTTCGTCGATGAACATCAGGGCATTCTTGGGCAGGTAGTCGATCAGCGTCGGCGGCGCCTCGCCCGGCGCGCGGCCGGAAAAGTGCCGCGAGTAGTTCTCGATGCCCTTACAGAAGCCCATTTCATACAGCATTTCCAGGTCGAAGCGGGTGCGCTGCTCGATGCGCTGTGCCTCCACCAGCTTGCCTTCCTTGTTGTACCACTCGATACGCTGCCGCAGCTCTTCCTTGATCTTTTCGCAGGCGCGCAGCACGGTGTCGCGCGGTGTCACATAGTGGCTGCCCGGATATACGGTAAAGCGCCCCACCCGCTGCTTGGTGACACCGGTCAGCGGGTCGAACAGGGTCAGTGTTTCCACTTCGTCGTCGAACAGGCTGACACGCAGCGCGGTGTCGTTGCTTTCCGCCGGGAAGATGTCGATCACGTCGCCGCGCACACGGAAGGTGCCGCGGGCGAAATCCATATCATTGCGATCGTACTGCATGGCGGTGAGACGGCTGATGATCTCGCGCTGCGGCGTGCTCTCGCCTTCCTTCAGGTGCAGGATCATCTGGTGGTATTCGGTGGGATCACCGATACCGTAAATAGCGGATACGGTGGCCACGATCACGCAGTCGGGCCGCTCCAGGATGCTCTTGGTGGCCGACAGCCGCATCTGCTCGATATGCTCGTTGATGCTGGAATCTTTCTCGATGAACAGATCCCGGCTCGGCACATAGGCTTCCGGCTGGTAGTAGTCATAGTAGGAGACGAAATACTCGACCGCATTTTCGGGAAAGAACTCGCGCATCTCGCTGTACAGCTGTGCGGCCAAGGTCTTGTTGTGCGCCATGATGATGGCCGGCCGGCCAGTCTGCGCGATGACGTTGGCCATGGTATAGGTCTTGCCGGAACCGGTGACGCCCAGCAGGGTCTGGTAACTCAGACCATCCGACAGGCCTTCGACCAGGCTGGCAATCGCCGTTGGCTGGTCGCCAGCGGGCGGAAAAGGCTGATGCAGCCGGAAAGGGCTGCCGGGATAGGTCACAAGCATAGTGTCTCACTCGTATGTCACGCGGATTGTAGCCGAAAACCGCGCCAGTCATGGCTGACGGGGCAATTTCTCCCGCACAACCGCTTTATTTCAATTTAAAATTGGAATATCGAATCGCAATAAACTCGCATCGGAGCCAAAATCATGATGCTAAGAACTCTGGCCATGCTGGTTTGCCTGGCCGGCGCCCCATTGATGGCCGGCGCAGCCCAGAAAGTCAACTTTGCCACCGTGGAAGCCGGCCCACAGCTAAGCTCGCACGCCGTTGCCGTGGTGGATGCCGAAACCGGGCAGCTGATTTACGAAAAGAACGCCAACCAGATACAGCCGTTTGCCTCCATCACCAAGCTGATGACCGCCATGGTGGCACTGGACGCCAATCTGCCGCTGGATGCCGAAATCACCATTACCGATGATGAAATCGATCGTCTGAAGAACACCAGCTCGCGGCTGGCAGTTGGCTCCACGCTGACCCGCCGCGAAATGCTGCTGCTGGCGTTGATGTCGTCGGAGAACCGTGCCGCTGCCTCGCTGGCGCGTACCTATCCCGGCGGCAAGGCGGCCTTCGTGGCGCAGATGAACCGCAAGGCACGCTCGCTGGGCATGCGCAACACCATTTTCCATGACGCCACCGGGCTGGACATGCGCAATACCGGCACCGCCATGGACCTGGTGCGCATGGTGAAGGCGGCCTCCACCTACCCGCTGATCCGCCAGTTCACCACCACGGCCGAATACTACGCACACCCCACCGCCACCCGGGTGCTGCATTACAAGAACAGCAACTCGCTGGTGCGTGAAGGCGCCTGGGATATCGGCCTGTCCAAGACCGGCTATATCGAGGAAGCCGGCCGCTGTCTGGTGATGCAGGCCGCAGTGGGCAGCCAGCGCATGATCATGGTGCTGCTGGCCGCCAACGGCTCGGCCGCGCGGGTGAACGATGCCAAGTCGATCAAGACCTGGCTGGAGTCGCACCCCAATACCTGGCTGTCGGGCTGAGCTTCCCCACTCGCCAGTAGAAACGCCCTTGCATCTATTGCAAGGGCGTTTTGTTTGGCCGCCAGCGTACAGTTACAAGCTGGATTCAAACCTGCTTGAAGGCAATCAGGTGATCCAGCTCCAGTCGGATGCCAATGGCTTCGCCAATGGCGTGATCGTGATGGCTGGGAACCTGTGCCAGCACGCTGTGACCGGAGGCCAGCTGCAGGGTATAGACAAACTCGGCACCACGGAACACCTTGGCCAGCACCTTGGCCTTTACCTTGCTGGCATCGTCGTGCACCACGTCGTCCGGCCGCAGCAGCACGTCAACGGCATCCCCCACCACAAACTGGCGCGGCACCGCGCTGCAGTATTCGCCCAGCTCCAGGCTGACACAGCGCGGGCCGGTGACCTTACCAGGCACGAAGGCGCCCTGGCCGATAAAATCCGCCACGTAGCGTGTTGCCGGCTCGTGATACAGCTGATACGGCGCCGCCCATTGCTGTAGCCGCCCCTCTGCCATGACGCCTACCTTGTCCGCCATGGCAAAGGCCTCGTGCTGGTCGTGCGTCACCAGGATGGCGGTGGTGCCCTGTGACTTGAGAATGTCGCGCACCTCGCGCGACAGGCGCTCGCGCAAATCCACATCCAGGTTGGAGAACGGCTCGTCCAGCAGCAGCAGGCGCGGCTGCGGTGCCAGCGCGCGTGCCAGCGCCACCCGCTGCTGCTGCCCGCCGGACAGCTCGTGCGGATAGGCCTTGCCATATGCGGCCAGCCCCACCACTTCCAGCATGGCGGCCACCCGCGACTCGCGCTGCGTCCTGGGCATCCGCCCGAGGCCAAAGCCGATGTTCTCCGCTACCGACAGGTGCGGGAACAGCGCGTAGTCCTGGAACACCATGCCGATTTCGCGCAGGTGCGCCGGCACGTTGGCCGCAGCGCTGGCAATGCAGCGCCCGGCCAGGCGAATCTCGCCGCCCTGCAGCGGCTCGAAACCGGCGATGCAGCGCAGCACCGTGGTCTTGCCACAACCGGAGCTACCCAGCAGGCAGGCTATCTCTCCGGCCTGCAAGGCAAACGACATGTCATCAATGATGTTACGGTCGCCGTACGACTGCGACACCGACTGCAATTCGAGCAAACTCATCAGGCTACATCCCGTTGACGCGACAGCAGAATCACCGGCAGCAAACCGGCCAGCACAATGGCGATGGCGGGCAGTGCTGCCTGGTCCCACATGCCCTCGCTGGTCATGTTGTATACCCGTACCGATAGCGTGTCCCAGCCGAAGGGGCGGGTCATCAGGGTGATGGGCATTTCCTTCATCACATCGACAAACACCATCAGCACGCCAGAAAACAGCCCACCGGACAGCAGCGGCAGGTACACACGCCGCAGCAGCGCCCAGCCGGAAACACCAAGATTGCGCGCGGCTTCATCGTGGCTGCGGGTGATGCGGTTCATCGCGGTTTCCACCGAGGAATACGCCACCGCCAGGAAGCGCGCCACGAAGGCCACCAGCATGGCCAGCAAGGTACCCTTGAACACCGCGGTCACCTCGCCCCCCCAGCCCATCAGCGCAATGATCTGGTTATCCAGCCAGGCCACCGGTACGAATACCCCCACCGCCAGCACCGTGCCGGGAATGGCATAACCCAGGGTGGCCACCCGTGCGGCCAACTTGAACGCCCGGCCACCCTCGCGCCGCACCACATAGCACAGCAGCAGGGCAAGAAACGTCACCAGCACCGCCGCCAGCAGCGACAGCAGCACCGAGCGCCAGGCATAGCCGAGGAAGTCGGCACTGAACTGGTTGGCAAAATCCCGCGACGCCCAGTAGCCCAGCTGCAGCAGCGGCAGCACGAACGCCAGCAGCAGCACGGCACTGGCTACGGCAGCCGCCGCCCAGCCTTGCCAGCCACCCAGCACGATGCGTGGCGCTGGTGCGCCGCGACCAGCCTGCGAATAGGCGCGACGGCCACGGCTGCGCTGTTCCAGCACCAGCATGGCAAACACCATGATCACCAGCAGCGAGGCCAGCTGCTTGGCGGTATCCAGCGAGAACAGCGCGAACCAGGCCTTGTAGACCGCGGTAGTGAAAGTGTCGTAGTTGAATACCGCCACGGTGCCGAAATCGGCCAGGCTTTCCATTACCACCAGCAGCAGGCCGCCCATGATCCACGGGCGCGCCATTGGCAGCGCAATGCGCCAGAAGCCTTCGCGCCGCGACAAGCCCAGGCTCTGGCCGACCTCCAGCGCCCGCCGCCCCATGGTGGCGAAGGCATTGCGCGACAGCAGGTAGACATAGGGATAGAACGACAGCGACATCACCAGGATCAGCCCCCAGGTGCTACGCACCTGCGGGAACCAGCGCATATTATCGAAATGCGGTCGCAGCAGGCTCTGCACCGGGCCGGAGAACTCCAGGATGCCCACCTGGGCAAAGGCCAGCACATAGGCCGGCATCGCCAGCGGCAACATCAGCGCCCAGTTGAACAGCCGCCGCCCCGGAAACTCATACACCGCCACCAGCCAGGCCAGCGATACCCCGATCAGTAGCACGCCTGCCGACACCCCCAGCAGCATCACCGCGGTATTGGCCAGCAGCTCGGGCAGCGCGAACGACAGCAGGTGCTGCCAGATCGCCTCGTCCGGCGTGAACGCCGACAGCATCACCACCCCCAGCGGCACGATGGTGAACAGACTGATGGCCAGCGCCAGCAGGCGGTGCGACCAGGCAGAAAGATGTCGGTTCATGACAGGGGTGCTTGGGAAGGAAAGCTGCCGATTATCCGGCGCCGGCAGGATTTTCTCAAACGACATTGCAGTACTCTTGCTGGCCGGCAGCGGTCGGCGAACGATAGCCGGCAGAAAACAACGAGCGTGCCGAGGCGGCCTCGGACGGCGGAAACATGCGCGGATTACACACTAGCGGCAGCGACAGGCTGCCAGCTTACAAAACAAAGTCCTTTCGCACCGCGAAAGGACTTTTTCAACAACATTCAGGGCGCCGAAGCGCCCCGGCATGGTTGGCAGCTACGCTTACTTGTAGCCGACGCGGTCCATCAGCATCACTGCCTGTGCCTGCTTGGAGCCGGCTTCAGACACGTTGATCAGATCCTGCTTGGGCTTGCCCCACGACGCCACCACCGGATTCGACGCCACTTTCGGGTTGGCTGGGAATTCCATGTCGATGTCGGCGTACAGCTTCTGCGCCTTCTCGGTGGACAGCCATTCCAGCAGCTTCACCGCACCCTTGGCATTCTTGGCGTACTTGGTGACACCAGCGCCGGATACGTTCACATGCACGCCATCCAGCTTCTGGTTGGCCCAGAACAGGCCTACCGGCAGATTCGGCTGGGTCTTCAGCAGACGGCCGTAGTAGTAGGTGTTGGCAATGCCGACATCACACTGGCCGGCGCCGATGGCTTCCAGCATCTTGGTGTCATCCGGGAATACCGGCGCTGCCAGGTTGTCCACCCAGCCACGCACGATCTTCTCGGTCTTCACCGGGCCGTAGCTGCCGATCATGGTGCCGACCAGCGACTGGTTGTACACCTTCTTGGAGGTACGCAGGCACAGCTTGCCCTTCCACTTCGGGCTGGCCAGATCTTCGTAGCTGGACAGCTGTTCCGGCTTCACGGTCTGCTTGTTGTAGAAAATGGTGCGGGCGCGAACCGACAGGCCGAACCAGTTGTTACCCGGGTCGCGCAGATGCGCCGGGATGTTGGCCGCCAGCGCAGCGGATTTCACTGGCTGGAACAGGCCCATATTGTTGGCCTGCCACAGATTGCCGGCATCCACGGTCATGAACACATCGGCCGGGGTGTTGCTGCCTTCGGCTTTCAGGCGCTCCATCAGCGGGCCTTCGCTGCCGCTGACCACGTTTACCTTGATGCCGGTTTCCTGCTCGAAAACCGCCACGATGGGCTTGATCAGCTGCTCGGCGCGAGCGGTGTAGAGAGTGATTTCCTCAGCTGCCGCCACATTGCTCAGCGCAGCCAGTACCGCCAGCGATACGATCTTCTTGCTCACGACCAATCCTTTTCTACATGTGGAAACAATTTAATGCAGAAAATTCTAATACCAATAAGAATTAATATCAATACGAAACATTAATTAGGCCGAACGGGGAAGCGCACCCAATCGCCCGCTTCCACTTTCAGGCTGCTGTTGCGCATGCGGCCAACCGCCAGCCGCGGCTGTACCTGCACGATTTCCAGGTCGCCGATCACCTGCTCCGGCACTCCCAGCACCTGGCCATCCATGCGCCGTACCTCGCTGGCCGGGCGCGGCTTGTACAGCAGCAGGCGATCGCGCAGCGCCAGGCCATCCAGTGCGCCGGCCTCCAGGTACACCTTGTCGCCTTCCACCCGTGCCACCCGGCTGCTGAACGGCAGGCACTGCATGGTGTCCCGCACCTTGGCCGCAATCTCGCCCATTGTCTGTTCGATCAGCCGGCCATAGTCGGAGCTGGCCAGCGTCCCGGTGTCGAACAGGTGCATCGACGCCATGCTGACATTGCCGCGGGCCTCGCGCGTCAGTTGCTCGCGCAGCAGCACACCGCCGCTGAGCGCGTCATACAGCCAGTACTCCACTACCAGCCGGCGCTGCACCGGCACCGGCTGAATGGACAAGCCCAGCAGCCCGGACAATGGCCCGGTGTAGTACACGCCCTGATCGGTATCGTTGCGCTGGTCAAAGGCAATCGGCCGGGGCTCCTTGCGGGTAACGGCGGTATCGACGATGCGGCCAGCCAGCACGAACTGCACGCTTTCGCGGCGGCCGATATCACGCACGGTTTCCACTGCCTGCCATGGTTCCTGTACCTGCCCCTGCGGGAACAGGCTCATCTGGCTGGCATCCAGCGCCTGCACATCGCGCTGCTGGTTCAGCTTACTGGCCAGCTGCGACGGAAACCAGCTGGCAATGCCGCCAAGATCGCTGGCCTGCGCCGGTTGCTGCACGCTGAAATAAGTACTGACGATACGTCGCGCCAGAAAGCGCCCCGGCGGCAACGCCGAGCGCTGGCAGGAGGCGCCGCCGCCAGTCGCTCCCGCCTGCTGGGCCGCCGGAAGCGGCGGGTCGGTATCGTGCTCCACCGACACAATCAGCATGCCGGCACGCTGGGTTTCACTGAGCACCCTGGTCTTGCCCGGCAGGCTTACCGGGCCAAGCATCAGGCTTTCCGCCACCACCGCGCCATCCGCGGCCTGGCTGCTGCCCTGCAAACCACCCTGATGGGTAATGGCAATCTGCCGCAGTGCGTCCTCGATGGCGGCCTGGCGCGCGGCGACGCGGCCAACCTCCAGCGAGGCCATGCCTTCGGCCCGATAGATTTCCGCCAGCGCCGGCAGCGGCGCCAGAAAGACAAACGCCGCCCCGAAGGCGGCGCGCAACAGAGTGGATGTCAACATGGTTGCTCAGTGCGAAACGTAGAAGTCCCCGCCGTACACGCAGCCGCTATCAGTGCAGCCCAGCTTGCTGCCATCGTTGGCAGGCAGCACACGGGCAGCGGTAGCCACGTTGCCGGTGGTCGCCAGAGCCGTACGGTAAGCCTTGAAGAAGCCCTCGTCCAGCACCACTTCGGCAATGCTCTCGCTGCTGCCATCCGGCTTGAACTCGGTGGAAAGCAGGCGCACGCCGCGCAGGTAGGCATCTACATACACGCGGAAGCTGTCGTTGGTGGTAACCAGGTTGCCTACCGAGCTGTTACCGGACAACTTGAAACCCTGCACCTGTTCCGCCATGGCGCGGTAGGCATCCAGCTGCGCGGCACGCATCGCCAGCAGGCGGCGCTGCACCAGTGACAGGTCCTTGCCCAGCGGCGGCGCGCCGCGGCCAACCACGCGGATGCGCAGCGCATTGTACTGCTCCGGCTTGGGCGCGGCCGGCTCGGCCAGCGGGCCAACATAGCCACCGCCCATCATCACCCCGCCCGGCGTCATCATCGGCTGACGGGCAATGCCCAGTTGCTCGCTGCTGCCGGCCACGCCGGGTGCCGGCTCCAGCTGCGTGCCGGGCGCGGTGCCGGGCGCCGCGGCCACCACCATCCATTGCTGGCCGGCATCCGCGCCGGGGGTCGAGGCGCAGGCGGTCAGGGCCGTGATGGCCATCAGGCCGGGTAACAGTCGGGTGAGTTTCATCGCATGCTCCGCTTGCTATTCATATGCTTGTATCGCGTGTCTGCTTTATCGGCAGCGATTCACAAAGCTTGAGGCCATTTGCAAGCCCATGCTTGAAAAGCGCAGCCGCTGCCGGCAAACGGCGGCCATGCTACACTGCCGCCGGTAATTGCTTCCATGGATTTGCGCATGAAAAAACTGCTGCTTCCGCTGCTGATGCTGCTGCCGCTGGCAGCCCAGGCGGCCCCCAAGGTCGAACTGAGCACCAACAAGGGCCAGATCATCATCGAACTGGACCCGGTCAAGGCGCCCAAGACGGTGGAAAACTTCGTGGCCTACGTCAAGGCCGGCCACTACAGCAACACCCTGTTCCATCGCATCATCGATGGCTTCATGATCCAGGGTGGCGGCTTCGTCGTGAAAGACGGCGAGCTGCAGCAAAAACCCACCCGCGCCCCGGTGGCGATCGAAGCCGACAACGGCCTGAAGAACGTGATCGGCAGCATTGCCATGGCGCGCACGCCCAACCCCAATTCCGCCACGTCGCAGTTCTTCATCAACCTGGTGAACAACGACTTCCTCGACTTCCGCAGCAAGACGCCGGAAGGCTGGGGCTACACCGTATTCGGCAAGGTGACTGCCGGCATGGATGTGGTGAACCGCATCTCCAAGGTGCGCACCGGCTATATCGGCGGCATGCAGGATGTGCCGCTGGAGCCGGTAGTGATCACCAAGGCCATCTATAAACCCTGAGCACACGCAAGGATTACCCCATGATCAAGCTGACCACCAACCACGGTGACATCGTTCTGGAAATGTTCGCCGACAAGGCCCCGAAAACCGTGGCCAACTTCGAGCAATACGTGCTGGACGGCCACTACGACGGCACCATCTTCCACCGCGTGATCAACGGTTTCATGATCCAGGGCGGCGGCTTTACCGCCGACATGGAGCAGAAGGACACCCGCGACCAGATCAAGAACGAAGCCAACAACGGTGTGTCCAACAAGGCCTACACCATTGCCATGGCCCGCACCCCGGACCCGCACTCCGCCAGCGCCCAGTTCTTCATCAACGTGGCCGACAACGACTTCCTGGACTTCCGCACCGAGAGCATGCAGGGCTGGGGCTACTGCGTATTCGGCCAGGTAGTGCAAGGCCAGGACGTGGTTGACCGTATCAAGACCGTGGCTACCGGCCGCGCCGGCGGCCACCAGGATGTGCCGCTGGAGCCGGTGGTGATCGAGAAGGCCGAGATCATCCAGGGCTAAGCCTGGGCACGATCTGTAACACGTCACCAGCCGAACCCGGGCCGCCTTGCGCGGCCCTTTTTGAATCCGAAGCGATCATGGCCATTCATTTCATTTCCGACCTGCACCTGCAAGACGAAGCCAGCTGGCTGGGCGAGCTGTTCAGCCGCACCCTGGCCGACTGGCGCGGCAAGATCGATGCGCTGTATATCCTGGGCGACCTGTTCGAGTACTGGGTAGGCGACGACGACGACAGCCCGTTCCACGCTGCCATGTTGGCCGCAATGCGTGATTTCAGCGCCGTCACGCCGCTGTATGTGATGCGCGGCAACCGCGACTTTCTGCTGGGCGCGGGTTTCGCCGCCGCCAGCGGCGCCACCCTGCTGGACGAGCCGCAGCTGCTGCAGCGGCATGGCCGCGATTACCTGCTGGTACATGGCGATGGCGAATGCACCGACGATGCCGCCTATCAGCAGTTTCGTGCCATGGTGCGCCAGCCGGCCTGGCAGGCGGCGTTCCTGCAAAAGCCGCTGGCCGAACGCCATGCCATTGCCCGCCAGATACGCGGCATGAGCGAACACAAGAAACAGACCCAGGGCATGAGCGAGATCAGCGATGTCAGCCCGGCGGCCATCGAGCAGCTACTGGCTGCCCACCCCGGCGCCACGCTGATTCACGGCCACACCCATCGCCCGGCTCGCCACGAGCACCTGGTCAATGGCGAACTGCGCGAGCGCTGGGTGATTGCCGACTGGCACGACGGCCACGGCGGCTATCTGCGGCTGGACAGTGTGGGCCTGAGCGCCCACCCGCTGACACTGCACCACCACTAAGAAAGTTCCCGTGGCAGGCCGGCTGCCACGGGTGTCGTCTTGTCTTACAGCTAGCGCGCCTTACAGGTAGCGCGCTTCCAGATGCGCGCGGAAATGCGTCGGGTTCAGTGCTTCGCCGGTGGCGCGCTGCACCAGCTCGGCGGTTTCCCAGCGGCTGGCCTGCGACCAGATATTGGCCTGCAGCCAGTCGAATACCGGCGCCAGATCGCCAGCAGCGATACGGGCATCCAGATCCGGCACGCTGCGGCGGATGGTGGCGAAATACTGCGCCGCGTACATGGCACCCAGGGTGTAGCTGGGGAAGTAGCCGAAGCTGCCGTCGGTCCAGTGAATATCCTGCAGGCAACCGTCACGGTAGTTGTCGCGCGTGTCGATACCCAGGTAGGCCTGCATCTTTTCCGCCCACAGCGCCGGAATGTCCTCGGCCTCGATGTCGCCCTCGATCAGCGCACGCTCGATCTCGAAGCGCAGGATCACGTGTGCCGGGTAGGTCAGCTCGTCGGCATCCACGCGGATGAAGCCGGGGCGCACGCGGGTGTACATGCGCGACAGGTTGGCCGCATCGAAAGCCGGCTGCTGCCCCAGATGTTTTGTTACCAGCGGCGCGATCAACTGCAGGAAGGCCGGGCTGCGGCCCAGCTGCATCTCGAACGACAGGCTCTGGCTTTCGTGGATGCCCATCGAACGCGCCTGCCCCACCGGCAGGTGCACCAGCTCGCGCGGCAGGCACTGCTCGTAACGGGCATGACCGGTTTCGTGCACGATGCCCATCATGCTTTGCATGAAGTCGTCCTCGCGGTAGCGGGTGGTGATGCGCACGTCTTCGGCCACGCCGCCGCAGAACGGGTGCACCGACACATCCAGCCGGCCGGCGTCGAAATCAAAGCCCAGCAGGCCCATGATCTCCACCCCCAGCGCGCGCTGGCTGTCCACTGCGAACGGCCCTTGTGCCGCGATCAGCGTCTCGCCGGCCTGCTTGTCCATGGCTTGCTGGATCAAGCCCGGCAGCCAGGTTTTCACGTCACCGAAGATGCGCTCCACCTCGGCGCTGCTCATGCCCGGCTCGTATTTGTCCATCAGCGCGTCGTAACGCCCCTTGCCGCTGGCATCGGCCAGCAGCTGCGCCTCTTCGCGCGACAGGCGCAGCACTTCACGGAAATTGGCGAGGAAGCCCTGCCAGTCGTTGGCCTTGCGCTGTTCGCGCCAGGCGTGTTCGCAGCGGCTGCCGGCCAGTGCCTTGGCTTCCACCAGCGAGGCCGGCAGCAGGTTGGCATGCTGCCAGCTGCGGCGCATCTCACGCAGCGAGGCGCGCTGGGTAGCGTCCAGGTCTTCCTGCTCGGCGGCAGCCAGCCAGGTCTTGAGCTGCGGGTCGGTGAGCGTGCCGTGCATCAGCACCGACAGCTCGGCCATGGCGGCGCCACGGGCATCGTTGCCCTTGGGGGGCATCATCGCCGCCTGGTCCCAGCCGGCAATGGCAGCCAGGTGCTGGTAGCGGTACAGGCGGGTAAAGGTGGTTTCCAGTTGCAGGTAGGCGGCAGTGCGCATGCGGGTCTCCGGGGGGATCAGGGTTGGCCGCATGATGCCATTGGCAAGACCGATACTCAATTGGCCGGCGGAACAGCTGGCTTCAGGGCACAGCCGCTTGTGCCTGGGCGCCATGACTTCCTGGCGCCGCAGGCGAGATCACACCCGCGCGCTCAGGCGGACTGCACGCCGAACTGGCCGCGGATATCGGCATCCGGAAACGACAGCCAGTAGTAGAAGAATTCGCGGGCAATGCTGAGGAAGCTTTCCTTCGCCTCGCTGTCTGCCAGGTGCAGCAGCATGGCATCCACCGCCATGCGGTAGCTATCCGGGTGATGCGCCTGGTCGTGCAGCAGGAACAGCAGCGGCTTGAGCAGTGCACCGCGCTCGCCCAGCACCACCTCGTCGGAACCCAGTTCGTACAGCTGCCCCAGGTACAGCTCCAGCGAAGGGGGAAACTGCTGGTAGCCGGCCTGCTGCATGCTCTGCTGCAGGTCATCGAAGGAGGACAACACCGGCAGGCGTACATGCCGGGTGGTAAAGCCGGAACGGGCGTTCATCTCGGTGACTTTCTTCACGTCACCGATCCAGAAATAGTAGTACTCGCGCGCGGCAGTCATGGCGCCAGGGCGGTCTTCCGGCAGGCACAGCGACAGCAGCGCATCCACCGCCGAGCGATAGATGGTGGTGGTGCGTGGCTGACCACGCATGATCAGGTTCAGCCTCGACAACACGCGCCGGCGCAGAGCCAGCACCTCGCTGTCCGCCCCCTTGCTTTCCAGCAGTCGCAGGTAGGCATCCAGTGCCTCCTGGCCATCGCCAGAGTCCTGCTTTTTATCGCTCTTATGCGCACTACTCATGCGAGACTGTCTCCACAATGCGCGCAGAGGGTCCTGCGCGGGCCCCAGCATAGCGCCTCATTCTTTATCAGACAATTCCGAAAGAGTACCAAGCGCGAAATCAACGGTACCGTGGCAGCAGACTCAGGCGCAGATCGCAGCCAACCTGACGTACATCAACAATATCCAGCGGCAGCTTGTCATCCAGCGACTGCAGCGCCGGCCAGGCAAACAGGCCGCGTGCGGCATCGCCGACCAGATACGGCGCCAGATACAGCACCGCCTCGTCCACCAGCCCGGCCTGCAGCAGCGCGCCATTCAGCCCGGCGCCGGCTTCCACCATCAGTTCATTGATGCCGGCCCCCGCCAGTGCGGCGAACAGTGCCGGCAGATCGACATGGCCATTGCTGCCCGGCAGCACCAGCAGTTGCACGCCACGGGCGCGGAACGGCGCCAGCCGTGCCTCGTCGCTGACGCAGGTGGCCAGCCAGGTAGCGGCCTGCGTGGTGTCATAGATGCGCGCCTGCGGCGATGTGGCCAGACCACCATCCACCACCACCCGCGCCGGCTGGCGCAGGCAGGGCGCGTCGCGCACCGTCAGCTGCGGATCATCCGCCAGCACGGTGCCGCTGCCGGTGAGCACGGCACAGTTGGCCGCACGCAGCGCATGTACATCGCGGCGCGCATCGGCAGAGGTGATCCACTTGCTGACGCCGTTGAGCAGCGCGGTCTTGCCGTCCAGCGTGGCGGCAGCCTTCAGCGTCACCCACGGCCGCTGCCGCGTCACCCGCGACAGGAAGCCGCGATGCACGCGTCGTGCCTCGGCCTCCAGCAGCCCTGCCTCGGCCGGAATACCGGCCGCCTGCAGCATGGCAATGCCGCGACCTGCCACCTCGTGATACGGGTCCACCATGGCAGCGACAACGCGGCCGATGTTTTCAGCGATCAGCCGCTCGGCACATGGCGGCGTGCGGCCGTGGTGGCTGCACGGTTCCAGCGTCACATAGGCGGTGGCACCGGCCGGGCTCAGGCCGCGCGCATGGCAATCCTTGATCGCCTGGATCTCGGCATGGTCGCCGCCTACCTGCAAGGTGGCGCCCTCGCCAATCACCACGCCGTCGCGTACCAGTACACAGCCCACGCCGGGGTTTGGCGCAGCACGGCGAGTGGCGGCAGCAGCCAGGCGCAACGCCTGCTGCATGTAGCGGTGATCATCGGCGGAGAAGCTCATGGCTGTGCGGCCCACTCGCCCTGCAGCAGGCTATAGATGCGGGCATCCCAGAAGCGGTCGCGAATATGCAGGTAGCCGCGCAGCACGCCTTCCTGATGGAAGCCCATGCGCTCTGCTACCGCACAGCTGCGCAGGTTGGCCGCAGCGGTGATGATTTCCAGCCGGTGCAGGCCCAATTGCTGGAAAGCGATAGCCAGCAACTGCTGCAGTGCCTGCGGCAGGATGCCATGGCCGACGAAAGCATCGCCCAGCCAGTAGCCCAGACTGGCGCGCTTGTCCTGATGGCTGATGTCGTGCAGATCGCACATGCCCGCCGGGACATCATCAATCAGGATCAGCCAGGTACGCGCGCTACCCACGCTACTTTCGCAGGCGCGCAACTGCAGGAAATCGCGCACGTCTTGCTCGCTGCGGGCATTTTCCACCCACGGCAACCACTGCCCCAGCGCATCGCGGCTAGTGTTGACCAGATGGTAAAGCTGGCCAGCGTGGCGTTCTTCGGCATCGCACAACGTGATGCGGGATGTGGTCATGACAGGCCCCATGGCAGATCGGAGAGTGTTTACAAAGCCCGAGAACAGGAAGGCTGCCGACACCATGACTCCACTGGATCGACCCGGTCATCCTAGGGCAGGCAGCCGCTACACGCAGAGCCTAGCGGCAGCTTGCACAGCGGGCAGCCGCAAAAGGCAACGGGCCGCAGCATGGCGGCGGCACGGCCAGGCATCAGGGTTTCTTCTGAATTTCCTTGATGGCATCGCTGAACTCGGCGATGTCCTGAAAGCTCTTGTATACCGAGGCGAAACGCACGTAGGCCACCTTGTCCAGCTTGGCCAGTTCACTCATCACCATTTCGCCGATCTGGCGGCTGGACACCTCGCGCTCGCCCAGCTGCAACAGACGCTGGCAGATGCGATCGATGGCGTCGTCCACCAGCGGAGTGGACACCGGGCGCTTGTGCAGCGCGCGCATGAAGCTGGTGCGCACCCGCTCCACGTCGAAATCGATGCGATGGCCACCGGCCTTCACTACCTGCGGCATGCGCACATCGGCAGTCTCGAAGGTGGTGAAACGCTTCTCGCAGGCAAGACAGCGGCGGCGGCGGCGAATGGTGCTGCCGTCATCGCTGACGCGGGAATCCACCACCTGGGTATCCATACCACCGCAGAAAGGACATTTCATTGTTTTACATCTCGCTTGCTGGCCATAGCGGAATGTTATCAGCAAACCCGCTGTCAATTTAAGAGCCTGTTGATGATCTTTTTACCGCTATCTCCAAAAGATCATCAACCGCCGCCAAGCATCGCCAAGTGGTGGTTTTGGCAACCCATCATCCCGAATGCAAAACGGGCCGCCGCTGGCGACCCGTTGCAATGCATGCGGCCAACTCGCTTAACGGGTCATGAGCCAGTCCACATAGCGATCCACGCCCTGCTCCACGGTGAGCATCGGCTCCTGGTAGCCGGCCTCGCGCAGCTTGCCGATATCGGCTTGGGTAAAGCTCTGGTACTTGCCCTTCAGCGCCTCCGGGAAGTCGATGTACTCCAGGATGCCCTGCTGCACCAGCTCGGCCAGGCTCAGCGCCGGCTTGCCTTCGTGGCGGCGGCAGGCATTGACGGTGGCCACCGCCACGTCGTTGAACGGCTGCGCGCGGCCGGAGCCGAGGTTGAAGATGCCACTCTGGTCGGGGTTATCCAGGAAGTACAGGTTCACCTTCACCACGTCTTCCACCGACACAAAGTCGCGGCTCTGGGTGCCGTTGGCGTAACCGTCGTAGCCGCCGAACAGCTTCACCTTGCCGGTTTCGCGGTACTGGTTGAAGTTGTGGAACGCCACCGAGGCCATGCGGCCCTTGTGCTGCTCCTGCGGGCCGTAGACGTTGAAGTAGCGGAAGCCGGCCACCTGGGCGGTAAGACCTTCGCGCATGCGGCGACGCAGCACCTGGTCGAACAGGAACTTGGAGTAGCCGTAAACGTTGAGCGGGCCTTCGTACTGGCGGTCTTCCTTGAACACCGTGCCCTTGCCGTAGGTGGCGGCACTGGAGGCGTACAGCAGCGGCACGGACTCGGCCTGGCAGAATTCGAACAGCTCCAGCGTGTACTGGTAGTTGTTCTCCATCATGTACTTGCCATCGTGGTTCATGGTGTCCGAGCAGGCACCCTGATGCAGGATGGCGCGGATCTCGCCATCGAAATCGCCACTGCCGATCAGGTTGATGAAGTCTTCCTTGTCCAGGTAGTCGCTGATCTCGCAATCCACCAGGTTGACGAACTTGTCGCCCTTGGTAAGGTTGTCTACCGCCAGGATGTCGGTTTCGCCACGCGCATTCAGTGCCTTGACGATATTGGAGCCAATGAAGCCGGCGGCGCCGGTAACCACGATGGTCATGTGTATTCCTTGTTAAGCAGGCTGGCCTGCGGCCAACCCAGCAAATAATTGATCAGAAACCGCTGCCAGGCTGCTGCAGGAAGGCGGTTTCTTCCACGGTGTTGCCACGCCCCAGCGCAGCATTGCGATGCGGAAAGCGACCGAAGCGCGCGATGATCACCTGATGGCGGCGGGCAAAATCCAGTACGTTGGCGTAACCCGGGCTGTCCGGTGGCAGCGCGGCAAAGCGGCGCACGCATTCGTCCTGGTCCGCCAGTTGCTCGCTGTGCTCCAGCGGTAGGTAGCAGAACCAGCGCGCCACCGGCGGCAGCCCGGCGTCCAGCCCAGCTGCCAGTACCAGGTGCGCCACCTCGCGTGCCAGTGCATCGCTGGCAAAGGCCCGTGCCTCGCCGCGGAACAGGTTGCGCGGAAACTGGTCGGCCACGATCAGCCAGGCCAGTGCCTGGCGGGCATCGTCCAGCACTGGCGCCAGCTTGCCAGCTTGCAGCGCCTCCACCAGCGCACCAAAGCGCTCGCGAATGATGCTGTCAAACACCTCGTCCTTCTTGAACCAGGCATCGCGTGGAATGGCCAGCATCTCGTCGCTACTGCCACCAAACCAGAACTGCAGGACTTCCTCATGCCACAACATGCCGTCCTCGCTTTCCGAGCTACAACGTTACAGGGCGAACAGCTCGCGTTGCTGGCATACCGCGGTGCCCAGCTTGGCCACCACGATGCCGGCAGCGGCATTGGCCAGCGACATTGCCTGTGGCAACGGCAAGCCTGCGGCCAGCATCAGGCCCAGGGTACCGATCACGGTATCGCCGGCACCGGACACGTCGTACACCTCCTTGGCCAGCGTCGGCTCGTGCAGCGCGCCTTCGGCGCGGAACAGGGTCATGCCCTCTTCGCTGCGCGTTACCAGCAGCGCATCCAGGTTCAGTTCGCTGCGCAGGGCTTCGGCCTTGGCATTGAGCTGCTCCTCGTTCTGCCAGCTGCCGGCCACCTGGCGGAATTCGCTACGGTTCGGGGTCAGCAGGGTGGCGCCGGCGTACTTGCTGTAGTCGTCGCCCTTGGGATCGATCAGCACCGGTTTGCCGGCGGCACGCGCCAGTTCGATCATCCGCGATACGTGCGTCAGACCACCCTTGCCGTAGTCGGACAGGATCACCACATCGTGCTCGGCAACGATGGCGGCGTACTCGTCCAGCTTATCGGCCAGAATCTCGTGGCTTGGCGCGTCTTCGAAATCCAGGCGGATCAGCTGCTGCTGCCGCGCCACTACTCGAAGTTTCACCGTGGTGGAGATTTCCGGATCGCGCTTGAGCGACGCCGTAATGCCATCGGCGGCCAGCAGGCGCGACAGCGCGCTGGCCGCCTCGTCGTCACCCACCACCGACAGGATGGTGGCCTTGCCGCCCAGGCTGGCGATGTTGCGCGCCACGTTGGCCGCACCACCGGCACGCTCTTCCATGCGGTTGATGCGCGCCACCGGCACCGGTGCTTCCGGCGAAATACGGCTGACATCGCCGAACCAGTAGCGGTCCAGCATCACGTCGCCCACCACCAGCACGCGGCTGGTGGCCAGTTTGTTGCTCAGGGTGTCAGGGGTCAGGCCCAGTTGCTGCAGCAGACTCATCGATGCCCCTACCCTCAGCCGCGCGCCTGTTGCCAGGCGCGGATATCGGCGTTGATGTCGGACAGCACGCCCAGCGGGTCCTCGGCGCGGGTGATCGGCCGGCCGATCACCAGGTAGTCGGCACCGGCTTCCAGTGCTGCCACCGGGGTCATCACCCGGCGCTGGTCGTCGGCGGCGCTATCGGCCAGGCGGATGCCCGGGGTCACCAGCTTGAAGTCCTGCCCCAGCAGCGACTTCAGCTCGCTGGCTTCCTGTGCCGAACACACCACGCCGTCCAGGCCGCTATCGCGGGTGAGCTGCGCCAGGCGCAGCACCTGCTCGTGCGGCGACACGGTGATGCCGATTTCGGCCAGGTCGGCAGCTTCCATGCTGGTGAGCACGGTAACCGCAATCAGCAGCGGTGGCTGGCTACAGTGTGCCAGTGCGTCTGCAGCGGCGCTCATCATGCGGCGGCCACCGGAGGCATGTACGTTGACCATCCACACACCGAGGTCGGCGGCCATCTTGCAGGCCTGCGCCACGGTGTTGGGAATATCGTGGAATTTCAGGTCCAGGAATACCTGGAAGCCGCGTGCGGCCAACTGCTCCACCAGCTGCGGGCCGGCAGCGGTAAACAGCTCCTTGCCCACCTTCAACCGGCACTCGGCCGGGTCCAGACGGGTAGCGAAAGCCAGCGCGGCATCGGCGGTGGCGAAATCCAGTGCCACCAGCACTGGCGACGCGGTAACACCCGCGGCATTGTCGAGAATCAGGGGGTTCATGCTGTTCCGTATTCTATTCAATGGGTTTCCGAGCGGTTGGGCGTAAAGCTTTCCCACTCGCCACAGGCCGGGCAGTGCCAGAAGAACGCCCGCGAGCGGAAATTGCAGCGCTTGCAGCGGTGCACGTTCAGCTTCTGCGCGTGCTTCATCACCAGCGCGCGCGCCACCTCGGCATCCATACGCCCTTCCGGGCTCAATTCATCCATCTGCGCCTCGATGAGGCGGTAAACACCCAGCAGGTTGGGGCGGGCATGTACCGCTTCACGCACGGCTTCCAGCGCCTTGGCCTCGCCTTCGTAGGTGGCCACTTTCTGGTATAGAAGATCGGTGAGCTCCAGCTGCGAAAAGGTGCGCTGGTAGCCACGCAGCAGGGCAATACCCTCCTGCGGTTTGCCCAGCGCTTCGTAGGCGTCGAACAGGCGTTCGGCCACCATCGCCAGGTACTCGTAGTTCTGTTTTTCGATTGCCTGCCAGGCGGCAATTGCCGCTTCCAGCTGGCCTTCGGCCACCTCGATATCGCCCAGCAGAATGCTGGCGCGCACGCACTTGCGGTTGGCCGCAAACGCTTCAGCCACGTAATGGCGGGCTTTGGCATAGTCGGACTGGTACAGCGCGGCCTGCGCCAGCTCGCAGAAGAACTGCGCCACTTCATGCTGGAAGGAATGCGCGTCGCTGCGCAGTTCGCGCGCGGTGGCAATTGCCTTTTCCCAGTCGCGGTCCTGCTGGTAGATGGTCAGCAGCTGCTCGCGCGCCGGCTTGCCCATGCTGTGGCTTTTCAGCAATGTCAGCAGCGTTTCTTCCGCGCGGTCCACCAGACCGGCCTTGTGAAAATCCTGCGACAGCTCGTAGCGCACTTGCGCCCGCTGCTCGGCGGTAAGATCCGGCAGCTCCAGCGTCTGCTGGTGCAGGCGAATGGCGCGATCGTTTTCGCCGCGGCGACGGTACAGCTTGCCCAGGCTCAGTTGCACATCCAGCGCATCCGGGTGCGCGCGCGCCACTTCGGCCAGCGAGCGCGAGGCCACGTCGGTGCGGTCATCCACCAGCGCGTCCAGCCCTTTATAGAAAGCAGCCGGCACTTCCTTGGCCTGTTTCAATACCGCGCGCAAATCGACGCGCGCGGCCAACCATCCCAGACCAAAAAACGCCGGGAACAGCAACAGCCACCACAGATCTAGATCCAACATTCAACCTCGGAACACAGGAAAGCCGCCAGCCTAGTCGGCCAGGGCATCACTCGGATCAACCACCACCTTGCTGGCGGTCTGACGGGAACGCAGTTCCTTCTTGAGCTGCGACAGCTCGCGACGGACGCGCAGGGAATAGGCAAACGTGGCCACCAGGCCAATGACGGCTCCAGCGACAAAGAAAATCAGCAGCAACAGGATCAACGGCACCTGCCAGCTATGGCCGAAGAACAGCTTGAACTCAACCACGGTGCTGTTCTGCACAGTGACGGCAACCAGCAACACGAGCAGCAGCAGCTCAAACAAGCGGAACAGGTAACGCATGGCAATCTCACTTGGTTGGCACAGAAAACGGCCGCAGGCGCCATGACAACGGCGGCAGAACGGCCAGCGGGGCAAGTTTAAACGAAAGCGCCCGCCCCCCCAAGCACGCCGGAAATAAAAAAACGCTGCGACCGTGGGGTCGCAGCGTTGCTTGACAGGCTGCCAGCAGTTTACTGGTCGGCTTCGTTCGCGAGATCTACCCGCTCACGCAGTTCCTTGCCTGCCTTGAAGTGAGGCACGTATTTCTCAGGAACGACAACGCTGCTGCCTGACTTCGGGTTGCGGCCAACCCGCGGTGGACGGTAGTTCAGATCGAAGCTGCCGAAACCGCGAATCTCGATTCGCTGCCCTTTTGCCAGACTGCCGGCCATCGCATCCAGAATGGTCTTGACGGCCAGCTCAGCATCTTTGGCGACCAACTGAGGATAACGCTCGGCAAGCCTCGCAATAAGCTCAGATTTGGTCATGTCCATGGCTTACTCGTTGCCGCCGGACAGTTTAGCCTTCAGCAGCGCGCCCAGGCTGGTAGTACCAGCGGACACGTTTGCATCGGAGGATACGGCTGCCATGGCAGCTTTCTCTTCCTGCATGTCCTTGGCCTTGATGGACAGGCTGATGGAACGGCTCTTGCGATCCACGGCGATGATCACGGCTTCAACTTCGTCACCCTCTTTAACGTGGGTGCGGATGTCTTCAACGCGGTCGCGGGATACTTCGGAAGCGCGCAGGTAGCCTTCAACGTCGGTATCCAGCTGGATCACGGCGCCCTTGGCGTCAGCAGACTTCACGGTACCCTTCACCAGGGAGCCCTTGTCGTTCATGGCAACGAAGTTGTTGAACGGATCGCCTTCCAGTTGCTTGATGCCCAGTGAGATACGCTCTTTTTCCACGTCGATGGACAGAACGATGGCTTCAACCTCGTCACCCTTCTTGAACTTGCGCACGGCGTCTTCGCCGGTTTCGGTCCAGGACAGGTCGGACAGGTGCACCAGACCATCGATGCCGCCCGGCAGGCCAACGAACACGCCGAAGTCGGTAATGGACTTGATCGCGCCCTTCAGCTTGTCGCCCTTCTTGAAGTTGTCGGCGAATTCGTTCCACGGGTTGGCCTGGCACTGCTTCATGCCCAGGCTGATACGACGACGCTCTTCGTCGATCTCGAGGATCATCACTTCCACTTCGTCGCCAACCTGAACTACCTTGGACGGGTGTACGTTCTTGTTGGTCCAGTCCATTTCGGACACGTGTACCAGACCTTCGATGCCCTGCTCGATTTCCACGAACGCACCGTAGTCGGTCAGGTTGGTCACCTTGCCGAACAGGCGGGTGCCGGACGGGTAACGACGGGACAGGCCCACCCACGGATCTTCGCCCAGTTGCTTCAGGCCCAGGGATACGCGGTTCTTCTCTTGATCGAACTTCAGTACCTTGGCTTCTACTTCGTCGCCAACTGCCAGCACTTCGGACGGGTGCTTCACACGACGCCATGCCAGGTCGGTGATGTGCAGCAGGCCGTCGATGCCGCCCAGGTCAACGAACGCACCGTAGTCGGTGATGTTCTTGACGATACCCTTGATAACAGCACCTTCGCGCAGGGTTTCCAGCAGTGCCTTGCGCTCTTCGCCCAGGGTCTCTTCCAGAACGGCGCGGCGGGATACCACAACGTTGTTACGCTTGCGGTCCAGCTTGATAACCTTGAACTCGACTTCCTTGTTTTCGTACGGAGTGGTGTCTTTCACCGGACGTACGTCAACCAGGGAACCCGGCAGGAAGGCACGGATGCCGTTGACCATAACGGTCAGACCACCCTTCACCTTGCCGCTGATAACACCGGACAGGATCTTGCCGGCTTCCAGCGCTTCTTCCAGATCAACCCAGGCCGCCAGGCGCTTGGCTTTTTCGCGGGACAGCTTGGTTTCGCCGAAACCGTTTTCCAGGGAATCGATCGCAACGGTAACGAAGTCGCCTACGTTAACTTCCAGCTGGCCGTTGTCGTTCTTGAATTCTTCAACCGGGATCAGGGATTCGGACTTCAGACCGGCGTTCACGGTCACGAAGTTGGAATCAACGCCAACAACTTCAGCGGTGATCACTTCACCGGCGCGCATTTCCTGCAGGGACAGGCTTTCTTCAAACAGCGCGGCAAAGCTTTCCATTTCGAAGGTAGTCATTCGATATACTCACATAGGCGTGCCTTGCGTCACGCGGGGTCAGGTTGATAGACGCAGCCAGCGCAAGGAAATACAAGCTGCGTTTACAAAAAATTAATGGCCGGGCCACGTCGTTGCGGTTATCGCCTGCGGTCTGTTGTCAGACGGCGGCAAACCACGCCAGCACCTGATCGACCGCCTGGTCGATAGTCAGGGCCGAGGTGTCCAGCAAGCGGGCATCCGGCTCTTGCCTCAGCGGGGCAACCGCTCGGGCGGCATCGCGCGCATCCCGTTCGGAGATATCCAGCTGAATCCGATCGAGATTAGCAGATTCCCCCTTAGCGATCAACTGCTTATAGCGCCGCTCGGCCCGCACCTCGGCGCTGGCGGTCAGAAAAACCTTCAGTTCGGCACGCGGAAACACCACCGAGCCCATGTCGCGGCCATCGGCCACCAGCCCGGGCGGTACCAGAAAAGCGCGCTGGCGCTCCAGCAACGCGGCACGCACTTCCGGCAGCGCCGCCACTTTCGAGGCGCCCATGCCGATATCCTCGGCGCGAATCGCCGCGCTGACATCGTTGCCATCCAGCCACACCTTGCCATCGCGAAATGCTGCCGGCAGCTGTGCGGCCAACCTGGCCACACCCAGCGCGTCTTCCCAGTTCACACTTTCGCGCAGCGCATACAACGCGGTAAGCCGGTACAGCGCGCCGGAATCCAGGTAATGAAAGCCAAGCTTGTCCGCCACCAGCGCGGCTACGGTACCCTTGCCGGACGCCGACGGGCCATCAATGGTGATAACAGGTTTCAAGGTAGGCATGTCTTATCGCCCCGAATCAAAACCGACGATTGTAACGCAGCTCGCCTGCTGGCTGCAGGCTTGCGTCGCAGTGCACAAAACCGGTACAGTCGCAGCACGAGATCACCCCGTGCGGCACGCCCGCCGCCCGCCAAAAAGACAAGACCATGGAACAACTCACGCTGCACCCGATTCCCCGCCTCGCCGGCACGGTAAAACTGCCAGGCTCTAAGAGCATCTCCAATCGCACCCTGCTACTGGCCGCCCTGGCCGATGGCCCGACCCTGGTGCGTGAATTGCTGGATTCCGACGACATCCGCCGCATGCTGGAAGCCCTGGCCACGCTGGGCGTGAAAGTGGAACAACAAGGTGACAGCCGCGACTTCCTGGTGCACGGCACTGGCGGTGCTTTTGCGGTGAAGGATGCCGACCTGTTCCTGGGCAATGCCGGCACCGCCTTCCGCCCGCTTACCGCTGCGCTGGCGCTGATGCAGGGCAACTACCACCTGCATGGCGTGCCGCGCATGCACGAGCGCCCGATCGGCGACCTGGTGGACGCGCTGCGCGTGGCCGGCGCCGACATCCGCTACCTGGGCAACGATGGCTACCCGCCGCTGCAGATCCACCCGGCCAGCATCAGCGCCGGCAAGATAATCCCGGTGAAAGGCAACGTTTCCAGCCAGTTCCTTACCGCGCTGCTGATGGCCCTGCCGCTGACCGGCGAGAGCGTCACCATCGAAGTGGTGGGTGAGCTGATTTCCAAGCCGTATATCGAGATCACCCTCAACTTGATGGCGCGCTTCGGCGTAACCGTGCAGCGCGACGGCTGGCAGCGCTTCACCATCGCTGCCGGCCAGCGCTACCGCGCACCGGGTGAAATCCACGTGGAAGGCGACGCCTCCAGCGCCTCCTACTTCCTGGCAGCCGGCGCACTGGCCGGCGGCCCGGTACGGGTGGAAGGGGTTGGCCGCAGCAGTATCCAGGGCGATGTGAAGTTTGCCGATGCGCTGGCCCTGATGGGTGCCGAGATCAGTATGGGCGACAACTGGATCGAGGCGCGCGCGCCGCAAGGCGGGCTGAACGCCATCGACGTGGACCTGAACCACATTCCGGATGCGGCGATGACCATCGCGGTAGCGGCATTGGCAGCCAAGGGCACCACCACCATCCGCAATGTGGAAAGCTGGCGCGTGAAGGAAACCGACCGCCTGGCAGCGATGGCTACGGAGCTGCGCAAGGTCGGCGCCAGCGTGGTGGAGACGCAGGACAGCATCAGCATCACCCCGCCGGCCACGCTGACTGCCAACGCCGAGATCGACACCTACGACGACCACCGCATGGCGATGTGTTTCTCGCTAGTGGCGCTGTTGGGCACACCGGTGATCATCAACGACCCCAAATGCGTGGCCAAGACCTTTCCGGACTACTTCGAGGTACTGGGCAAGCTGGCGGCCAACTGATCGCCCACTGCCCCGACAAGGCCGCTGCGATGCAGCGGCCTTTTTCATGCCATCAACTTGCCAAGTCGATTAGCAAAACACAAAATATTGCGCCGCCAATATAAAGAAAACACAAGATGAGCAATCCGTTCGCCCTGCGCCGCGACTTCATGCAGCGCTTCGACATGGCGCTACCCGCCAGCCCGCAATATCACGCCGAAGCGCTGACCATGTGGCAGAACATGCTGCAGGAGGAGTGGCAGGAATTCATGACTGCACTGCAGGACTACCAGCGCCTGCAGCAGGCCGACGCGGCCGAGCAGACCCGACTGCGCGCCGAACTGGCAGCCGAGGGCGTGGATGTGCTGAATGTGCTGATCGGCCTGCTACTGTCGCAGGGTCTGCCGCTGGAAGACATGTTCGCCGCCATTCATGCAGCCAACCTTGCCAAATGCGTGGACGGCAAGGTGGTGCGCCGCGCAGACGGCAAGATCCTGAAACCGGCCGGCTGGCAGCCGGCAGATAAAGAGGGCGTAATTCGCGCCAGCGGCGGCTAGCGCTTTGCGGCCAACTTGTGCAGCAGCTTATCCAGCTGCGCGGCGAAGTTGGCGCGGTCGCGCTGGCTGAAGGCTGCCGGGCCGCCGGTCTGCACGCCGCTGTCGCGCAGCTCGGTCATGAAGTTGCGCAGCGCTAGCGCCTCGCGGATGGTGGCGTCGCTGTACAGCTCGCCGCGCGGGTTCAGCGCCAGTGCGCCCTTGGCCACCACCTGCGCCGCCAGCGGAATATCCGCCGTCACCACGATGTCACCCGGCTGCGCCTGCTGAGCGATGTGGTTGTCGGCCACGTCGAAACCGGCTGGCACCTGCAACGCGCGAATGTACGGCGACGGTGGCACCCGCAGCAGCTGGTTGGCCACCAGCACGGTGGCCACGCCGGTGCGCTCGGCAGCGCGAAACAGGATGTCCTTGATTACGCCGGGACAGGCATCGGCATCCACCCAGATGGTCATGCGTTGCCCCGGTTGAATTTCTGTTGCCAGCTGTGGCGTGCGGCGCGGGCGCGCTCGAAACGCTGCATCATCGCCTCGGCATCGCCAGCCTGCAGCTCGGCACGCAAGGCATCCAGCGTGCGCTGGAAGGTATCCAGCTCCACCAGCAGCGCATCGCGGTTGGCCAGGGCGATGTCGCGCCACATTTCCGGGTGGCTGCCGGCAATGCGGGTGAAATCGCGGAAGCCGGTAGCGGCGAAATCGAAGCAGCGCTCGGCATCGGCCTTGCCGACGATGGCATCCACGTAGGCAAAGGCCAGCAGGTGCGGCAAGTGGCTGACAGTGGCGAACACCGCATCGTGCTCGCCGGCGCTCATCTGGTAGACACGGGCACCGCAGGCCTGCCACAGCTCGCGCACCAGCTCGGCGGCGGCGGGAGAAGTTTCCGGCAGCGGCGTCACCACGATGCGGCGGTTGTCGTACAGGCCGTACTGCGCAGCAGCGGCGCCGGACAGGTCGGAGCCGGCAATCGGGTGCGCCGGCACGCAATGCGCCAGCTGGGCGGGCAAGTGCTGGCGCATCAACGCCACCACGTCGCTCTTGGTACTGCCGCCGTCAGTCACTACGCAATGAGCCGGCAGGTGCGGCGCGATCTCGGCGAACACCCGCCCCATCTGCCCTACCGGCGTGGCCACCAGCACCAGGTCGGCGCGCTTTACCGCCTCGGCGGCGCTGTGGCTGGCTTCGTCTATCACCCCCAGCTCCACCGCCCGCTGCAGGTTGGCCGCAGAACGCCCGACGCCGATCACCCGCGCCACCTTGGCGGCGCGCTTCAGCGCCAGGGCAAACGAACCGCCGATCAGACCGACGCCGATCACTACCAGGGTCAAGCCACCCTCACCCACCTGCATACCGCATCCCGTGCCATTGAATCAGAAGCGGCTATCATAACCGCATTTTGTCGCCACCACTGGAGCAGCCATGGCCCTGTCGCTGTATATCTATTACCGAGTTGACGGCAATATCCTGCCAATACAGCAGCAAGCAAATGCGCTACTGGCAGAAATTCAGAAAAAAACAGAAGTAGAGGGAAGATTATTGCGACGTCGCGATGACGCGCATACCTGGATGGAAATCTACGAGCCGATCAGCGATATCGCCGCCTTCAGCACCGTGCTGCGGGCGGCTGTCTGCCGGCAGCCACTGCTGGCGGCGCTGCAGCGGCATGAGGAGTGGTTCCAGCCGCTGGCATAAAAACGCATTCACGATCTAGCGAGCTAGGGCGAGACAAGGCGAAAACGGCTAAGGAAGCGGAATTGACATGAAGTCAATGAGCATTCCGAAGCCGGCTTCAACGCCGTATCGCCGACGCGCAGCAGATCGTGAGCAACGCTTGCTGCAGCCGCCGTGTCAGCGGCCACGCCAGCCACTGCCGCCCGTCCAGCTGGCGCAGTGGCCAGATGCCGGCCAGGCTGTTGCAGACAAAAGCTTCGTCCGCCGCTAGCACATCCTCCGGCTGCAGCCGCACCTCGCGAACCGGGATGCCAAGGTTGGCCGCAAGCTGCAGCACGCAGGCGCGCATGGCACCACTGACGCCGCAGCGGTCCAGCAGCGGAGTAAACAGCTCGCCACCACGCACGATGAACAGATTGCTCATGGTGCCTTCCACCACCGTGCCGTCCATGTCCAGCATCAGCCCTTCGGCGATGGCCGGGTCATGCCATTCGCTGCGCGCAAACACGTTCTCCAGCCGGTTCAGGTGCTTGATGCCAGCCAGTAGTGGCTGGATCGCCAGCCGGGTGTCGCACCAGCGCACCGCTACGCCATGCTCGGCGCGCTCGGCCGGGTAGCCGCCCCAGGCGGTGGCGCTGACGATGCGTGTCGCCGTGCACGTCGCCGGCATCGCGTAGCCGCGCTGGCCGCTGCCGCGGGTGAGCACGATCTTCACCACCGCGCGCGGCAGCGTGCCGGCGACTTGTGCGATCTCCGCCAGCAGCAATGCCTCATCCGGGCAGGGCAGGTGCAGGCTGGCGCAGTCTGCGGCCAACCTTTGCCATTGCCAGCGCCACAGCAGCGGCTGGCCGTAGTGCGCTTCCAGCGTGCGGTACAGGCCATCGCCATAGGCGAGGCCGCGGTCGCTGGCGTCGATGCTGTCGCCGGGCTGGCCGTTGATCAGCATCAGGCTTGTTCCACGCCCAGTGCACGCAGCAGGCCACGCGCCTTGTGGCGGGTTTCCTGCAGCTCGCGCTCGGGGTCGGAGTCGGCAACGATGCCGCCGCCGGCACGGAAGCGTAGTTGCTGGCCCTGCTGCATGAAGGTGCGGATCAGGATGTTCAGATCCATGCTGCCGTCGCGGTTGAGGTAGCCCAGGCTGCCGGTGTAGGCGCGGCGGGCGCTGTTTTCCAGCTCGCGGATGATCTGCATGGTGCGCACCTTGGGGCAGCCGGTGATGGTGCCGCCGGGGAACAGCGCGCGGAACACGTCCACGGTATCCACGCCAGGGCGGATGCGGCCACGGACATTGGATTCGATGTGATGCACGTAGGCGTAGCTGGCCACCGCCATCAGCTCGTTCACCTCCACCGTTCCCGGCTGGCAGATGCGGCCCAGGTCGTTGCGTTCCAGGTCGATCAGCATCACGTGCTCGGCACGTTCCTTGATGCTGCTGATCAGCCGCTGCTTCAGTGCAGCGTCTTCGCCGGCATCTGGTGAGCGCGGATGGGTGCCGGCGATCGGGCGGGTATCCACCCAGCCGTCGTGCACGCGCACCAGCCGCTCCGGCGAGGAGCTGACGATATGCGCATCGCCGAAATCCGCCAGCGCCGAGAACGGTGCAGGGTTGGCGCGGCGCAGCGCGGCGAACAGGTCGACCGGCCGCACTTCCTCGTCCAGCGTGGCGCGCCAGCCGCGCGAGATGTTCACCTGGAACACATCGCCTTCGTAGATGTAGTCCTTCAGCTTCACCACTGCGTCGGTGTACCAGTGCGGCGGATCTTCCTCCAGCCCGGCCAGGCTCACCGCGCGCGGGGTGAACGGCACAGCAGTGGCCAGCGCAGCCTTGAGCTCGTCCAGCTGCGCGGTAGTCTCCGCCAGCAGCCAGCTTTGCTTGCCAGCGCGATCGTAGATCAGCGCCGCCGGGATGCGCGTCAATGCGGCCAAGGGGAAGCTGTCGCTAATGGCCTGCGGCACGCTGGGCTCGAACTCGGACAGCAGGTCGTAGCCCATATAGACGAACCAGCCACCGGTAAACGGCAGGCCATACGAGTTGGCCACTGCCTGCGGCGCCGGCAGTGCCCGCACGTCGGCAAGAAACGCCGCGCCCTCGCCTTCGCGGTATACGCGGCGACTCTGCGGCAACGCCATCAGGATGTCCCAGCCGATATCGCCCGAAGACTGCAGCAGGTAGGGAAAGCGCGCCCGATCGGCGGCATGCAGCGCCAGCAGGTCGGGGGTATGGTTCAGCAGTTCGAAGTGCATGATTTCGGGCCTGACGCGGGTAACGTTGGCCGCAAAAGAAAAAGACCGCGCGAGTTTATCGCAGCGGTCTTGGCTGTCAATGTCGCCTGTGCGACAGGACATGGCTTAAATGCGCTTGAACACCAGGGTACCGTTGGTACCGCCGAAGCCGAAGGAGTTGGAGATCGCCACATCGATCTTCATCTCGCGCGCGGTGTTCGGCACGTAATCCAGGTCACAACCGGCCTCGATGTCCTGCTCGTGCAGGTTGATGGTCGGCGGCGCGATCTGGTTGTGCACGGCCAGGATGGAGTAGATGGCTTCCACACCACCGGCAGCGCCCAGCAGGTGGCCGGTCATCGACTTGGTGGAGTTTACCGCCAGCTTCTTGGCATGCTCGCCAAATGCCAGTTTCAGCGCATTGGTTTCGTTGGCATCGCCCAGCGGGGTGGAGGTGCCATGCGCGTTCACGTACTGCACCTGGTCGGCGTTGATGCCGGCATCGCGCAGCGCGTTGCTCACACCGCGGGCCGGGCCTTCGGCGTTCGGCGCAGTGATGTGGTAGGCGTCGGAGCTCATGCCGAAGCCGATCAGCTCGGCGTAGATCTTGGCGCCACGCTTCTTGGCGTGCTCGTACTCTTCCAGTACCACCACACCGGCGCCCTCGCCCATCACGAAGCCGTCACGGCCCTTGTCCCACGGGCGGGAGGCGGTAGCCGGGTCGTCATTGCGGGTGGACAGCGCCTTCATGGCAGCAAAACCGCCCACGGCCAGCTTGGTGATGGCACCTTCGGCGCCACCGGCAACCATCACGTCGGCATCGCCGTACTTGATCAGGCGCGCAGCATCGCCGATGCAGTGCGCACCGGTGGTGCAAGCGGACACGATGCCGTAGCTCGGACCCTGGAAGCCCTTGAGGATGGACACGTGGCCGGCGATCAGGTTGATCAGCGAGCCCGGAATGAAGAACGGGCCGATCTTGCGGATACCGCCTTGCTGCAGCGCCACGCCGGTTTCCTCGATCAGCGGCAGGCCGCCAATACCGGAACCGATGTTCACGCCCACGCGGGTCTTGTCCAGACCCGGCACGTCATCCAGGCCGGCATCGGCCACGGCTTGCAGCGCGGCAGCGATACCGTAATGGATGAACACATCCATGCGGCGCGCTTCTTTGGCCGAGATGTATTCGGTAATGTCGAAACCTTTGACTTCACCGGCGATCTGGCAGGCCACATCGCTGGCGTCAAAACGGGTGATGGCAGTGATGCCACTCTTGCCGGCGAGGAGATTGGCCCAGCCGCTGGCGACATCGTTACCGACCGGGGACACGTGTCCGAGGCCGGTCACTACTACTCTGCGTGTAGACACAGGGTATCTCCAAATGAGCGGGAGGCAGGCTCCCGGGGGTTTCCTGAGCGCGAGGCAATGTCCACGGACATTGAATCAAACATGCGTTTCAGGAGCACTACAGCAAAAAACCCCTGCAGGCGCGTTTAGCCACACCGGCAGAGGTCCTGTAAATCCGGAATGGAATTACTTGTTCAGGTGAGCAGTCACGTAGTCAACGGCTTGCTGAACGGTGGTGATCTTCTCGGCTTCTTCATCCGGAATCTCGCACTCGAACTCTTCTTCCAGTGCCATAACCAGCTCAACGGTATCCAGGGAGTCAGCGCCCAGATCGTCAACGAAGGAAGATTCGATCTTCACTTCGGCTTCATTCACGCCCAGTTGCTCGGCAACGATCTTCTTTACGCGCGCTTCGATGTTTTCCATTTGTTTAAACCCTTTACCTTTCTGTGTTCGGGACAACAAAACCCCGACATTCTACAAAAAAAAACCTCAGTAGCCTACCTGGAGCAATCTGCTACTGCAAAATGCTGTCCGGGCGGCCACCCAAGTGTTGGTTGGCTGCCGCAAATGATGCCTTACGGCATCAGCATGCCGCCGTTCACGTGCAATGTCTGACCGGTAATGTAGGCAGCCTTGTCGGATGCCAGGAACAGCACCGCGTCGGCGATATCCTGTGCATCGCCCAGGCGACCCAGGGCAATCTGCCCTACCAGCGCCTCGCGCTGCGCTTCCGGCAGCGCGCGGGTCATGTCGGTGTCGATAAAGCCAGGTGCCACGCAGTTCACGGTAATGCCGCGGCTACCCACTTCACGCGCCATGGACTTGGTAAAGCCCATGATGCCGGCCTTGGCGGCCGCGTAGTTGGCCTGGCCGGCGTTACCCATCGCACCCACCACCGAGGCGATGTTGATGATGCGACCGGTGCGGGCCTTCATCATGGCGCGCAATACAGCCTTGGATGCTTTGAATACCGACTTCAGATTGGTATCCATGATGGCGTCCCAGTCTTCGTCCTTCATGCGCATCAGCAGGCCATCGCGAGTGATGCCGGCGTTGTTCACCAGAATGGTGACATCGCCGTATTCCTTGCTGATGGTGTCGATCAGCGCGTCGATGGCGCCTTCTTCACCCACGTTCAGCACCATGCCGACACCGCCCCACTGCGACAGGCGCTCGCCGATGGCGGCAGCGCCGCTGTCGGAAGTGGCAGTGCCGATGACCTTGGCGCCGGCCGCAGCCAGCGTGTCGGCAATGGCAGCACCGATGCCGCGCGATGCGCCGGTCACCAGTGCGACTTTACCTTGCAAACTCATGTCTCTCTCCTAAGTTGGCCGCATGCGGCCAACCTGCATTGTTTACGCCAGCTCGGCGCGGGCAGCTTCCAGCTTGGCGGCATCGGTCAGCGCATGGCAGTTGACGTTGCCGTCGATGCGCTTGGCGAGGCCGGCCAGTACCTTGCCCGGGCCGCATTCGGCCATCAGCACGATGCCGTCGGCGGCCAGCTTCTGCACGGTTTCAGTCCAGCGCACCGGGCAGTACAGCTGACGGGTCAGCGCATCGCGGATCTGTGCCGGATCGCTATAGGCGGCCACGTCGGCGTTGTGCAGCACCGGGATCTGCGGCGCCTTGATGTCTACCGTGGCCAGTGCCGCGGCCAGGCGCTCGGCAGCCGGCTTCATCAGCGAGCAGTGCGACGGCACCGATACCGGCAACGGCAGCGCACGCTTGGCGCCCTTGGCCTTGCACAGCTCCATGGCACGTTCCACGGCACCCTTGCTGCCGGCAATCACTACCTGCCCCGGCGAGTTGAAGTTCACCGGCTCCACCACTTCGCCCTGTGCGGCTTCGGCACAGGCGGCGCGGATGTCGTCATCCGACAGGTTGAGGATGGCAGCCATGGCGCCTTCGCCAGCCGGCACCGCTTCCTGCATTGCCTGGGCACGCAGGCGCACCAGCTTCACCGCATCGGCAAAGTCCAGCGCACCGGCCGCTACCAGCGCGGAGTATTCACCCAGGCTGTGACCAGCCACCACCGCCGGCACCGAGCCGCCCTGGGCCAGCCAGGCGCGGTAGGTGGCCACACCGGCAGCCAGCATCAGCGGCTGGGTGTTGACGGTAGCGTTGATCGCGTCGGCGGACTCGGCCTGCAGCATGGCCCACAGGTCTTCACCCAGGGCGGCGGAGGCTTCGTCGAAAGTCTGTTTTACTACCGGCAGGTCGGCAAAGCCGTCCATCATTTTCAGGCTCTGTGAGCCCTGGCCGGGGAAAAGAAAGGCAAACGCCATTGCGGGTCTCCTTTTTGAAACGGGGTGAATGATGACGACTTGCCGGCATTAATGCAAAAAAACACTCAAACGGCCGTATGAACACACGTTCACCGCTGTTTGCCGACAATCACTGTCAATCAACAAAAAAGGGCATGGCAGCGCCACGCCCGTTGGCCGCAATCAGTAGCGCAGCAGCAGCGCGCCCCAGGCGAAACCGCCGCCGATACCTTCCAGCATCACGGTCTGGCCACGCTGGATCTTGCCGCTACGCACGGCGTGGTCGAACGCCAGCGGAATGGATGCCGCCGAAGTATTGCCCTGCTCCGGCAGGGTGACAATCACCTTGTCCATGGACAGGCCCAGATGCTTGGCGGTGGATTCGATAATGCGCAGATTGGCCTGGTGCGGCACCAGCCAGTCCACATCGGCCTGTGCCACGCCGGCCTCGGCCAGGGTTTTCTCGGCGATATCGGACAGCGCCTTGACGGCAAACTTGAATACCGCCGGGCCATCCATGTACAGATAGGGAGCACCAGCCAGCTCGCCACCGGCAATCTGCGCCTCGGTCTTGAGAATATCGCGGTAGCGGCCATCGGCTGCCAGCTTGGCATGCAGGATGCCCGGCTCGTCGGACGGCCCCACCACCACGGCGCCGGCGCCATCGCCGAACAGCACGCAGGTGCGGCGGTCTTCCCAGTCCAGCAGGCGGCTCATTACTTCGGCGCCTACCACCAGCACATTTTTGGCCATGCCGCTCTTGATGTAGCCGTTGGCGGTAGCCAGTGCATAGACAAAACCGGCGCACACTGCCTGCACATCGAAAGCCGGCACACCCGGAATGCCCAGCTTTTCCTGCAGGATGCTGGCAGTGCTGGGGAATACCATGTCTGGCGTGGTGGTAGCCACGATGATCAGGTCGATATCGCTGGCAGCCAGGCCTGCGCTTTGCAGCGCCTGCAGCGATGCCTGGTAGGCCAGATCGCTGGTCTTCTGGTCATCGGCGGCGATGCGACGTTCGCGGATGCCGGTGCGGGAGACGATCCAGTCATCACTGGTCTCCACCCGCTCAGCCAGCTTGGCATTGGTCAACACGGTTTCCGGCAGGTAGCTGCCGGTACCGAGAATGCGGGAATAGGTCATGAGCTAACTTTAAGCTTCAGACTCGGAGCGCTTGAGATTTTGTAATTGGGAAGCGACCCGGTCCGTGATGTGACCAATCACATTGGCGCGAACTTCCTCGCAAGCCTGCTCCAATGCAATACGGAATCCCAGCGCATCGGTGCCGCCGTGGCTTTTCACCACGATCCCGCGCAGGCCCAGAAAACTGGCGCCATTGTAGCGACGGGGATCAACGCGGGCCTTGAAGTGCTTGAGCACCGGCATGGCTGCCAGTGCGCACAGCTTGGTCCACCACGTGCGGGCAAACTCTTCGCGCAGGAAGGTTGCAATCATGTGCGCCAGCCCCTCGGAAGCTTTCAGCGCCACGTTGCCGGTAAAGCCGTCGCAGACTACCACATCTACCGTTGCCTTGAAGATGTCGTTGCCCTCAACGTTACCGTAGAAATTCAGGCCGGAATCGCGCAGCAACTCGGCTGCACGCTTGATATTGTCGGTGCCCTTGATGTCTTCGGAACCGATGTTCAGCAGCCCCACACTGGGGTTCTGCTTGTGTTGCAGACTGGCCGCGAGCTCAGCACCCATGATGCCGAATTGCAGCAGTTGCTCGGGCGAACAGTCCACATTGGCGCCAAGATCCAGCACGCAGGTCTCGCCACCGGTACCCGGCATCATCTTGGCGATGGCGGGACGGTCGATACCCGGAATGGTCTTGAGCACGAATTTGGCGGTAGCCATCAGCGCACCGGTATTGCCGGCGGAGACAGCCGCTTGCGCCTGGCCATCCTTGACCAGGTTGATCGCCACCCGCATCGACGAATCTTTCTTGTTCTTCAGCGCCAGCTGCGGCGCCTCGTCCATGCCTACCACCTGGGTGGCATGCTGCACGGTAATGCGCGCGCGCACGGAAGCCGGCTGCGCGGCCAGTTCGGCTTCAATGCCGGCACTGTCACCTACCAGAATCAGATTGACGTCGGGGGTGTCTTGCAGAAAATTTACGGATGCCGGGACGGTGACCTTGAGGCCAACGTCACCGCCCATGGCATCGATCGCTACGGTAATAGTCATTAACGTGGAACGGTAGTGAGCCTACCTGTAGTTATGAGGGTAAGTAGCGATGGGGCGACGAGGATTACTCGCCTTTGGCCTTCACAACCTGACGACCACGGTAGAAGCCGTTCGGGCTGATGTGGTGACGCAGGTGGCTTTCACCGGTGGTCGGCTCTTTGGCCAGGGCCGGAGCGGTCAGAAAATCGTGTGCACGATGCATGCCGCGCTTGGACGGGGACTTTTTGTTCTGTTGAACAGCCATGGTCGACTCCTAAGAAATACAAGTAAAAGTTCAGGACCCGGATTTCTTAAGCGTTGCCAGTACCGCGAACGGATTAGGCTTGTCAGCCTTGGCGCGCTCCAGATGCTCCGAGCCGCAGTCGTCGTGTTTCGCCGACAGCGGCAAGCCCATAATGATTTCGTCTTCGATCAGTGCCAGCACGTCGAACTCGTCTTCAGCCATGATGGCGTCCAACTCTTCGTCCTGCGCCACCGCGTCTTCCAGCTTCGCTTCGCTGGTGAACAGCGTAATCACGCCGTCACTTGCGACATCGAAGGGCATGACACCCAGGCAGCGCTGACAACTCAGTTCGACGCTGGCCGTCAACGTATAACGCAGCGAAGGACGACGCAGACGGTCGACAAAACCGGCAAGCGTAAACTTCACCGCGCCAGCAGTAGACGCCAGCACTTCATGCACTCGCTCATCCAGATCGGCAACGCTGAGTTCCTTGTGGAATTCGGCGCCGTCGCGGGCGAAAGCGAGCGGATCAATCAAAATCGGGTTAGACATAAACCTTGGATGATATAATCGCGGCAGGTAATTTGTCAAAACAATCAGGGCTTAGGCTGCATTTCGTCCGGCAAGCAGTGGCAAAAGCCATGAAACGGATGCGCAGCTTACCGCAAATGGAATCTTCATGCAGATCGTCCTTGCTTCCACTTCCCGCTACCGCCGCGAAATTGTCGAACGCCTGGGGCTACCCGTGCAGGCAGTGGCTCCGGTATGCGACGAAACCCCGCTGCCGGGTGAATCCGCGCTGGACACCGCCGTGCGCCTGGCACGCACCAAGGCCATGTCGCTGGCGGAGCGCTTTCCCGATGCGCTGATCATCGGCGGCGACCAGGTGGCACTGCTGGATGGCCAGCAGATCGGCAAGCCGGGCAGCTTTGAAAACGGCGTGGAGATGCTCAAATGGATGAGCGGCCGCACCGTGGTATTCCACTCTGCTCTTGCTGTTTATAACAGCCGCAACGGCCATATCCAGGAAGATGTTGGCATCACCCGCGTTACCCTGCGTCAGCTCACCGAGCAGCAAATCCGCAACTACCTGACCCGCGAGCCGGATGCGCTGCACTGCGCTGGCAGCGCCAAGAGCGAAACCCTGGGCGGCGCGCTGCTGCAGAAGGTGGAATCGGACGACCCCAATGCGCTGATCGGCGTGCCGCTGTTCGCACTGGTGACCATGTTGCAGAACGAAGGCGTGGAGATCCTGTAATGGCCGGCACCCTGTATCTGATTCCCACCCCGCTGGGCGAAGGCGACACCCCGTGGCTGCCGGAGGGTGAACGCGCCCGCGTCACCCACATCAACCACTTTGTGGTGGAAGCGGAAAAGACCGCGCGCAAGCACCTGAAACAGCTGGGCGTGACGACGCCGATTCGCGAGCTGGTGATGAACACGCTGAATGAGCACACCAAGCCTGCCGACGTGGCCGCGCTGCTGGCACCGTTGGCCGCAGGGCTGGATGTGGGCCTGGTATCGGAAGCTGGCTGCCCCGCGGTGGCCGACCCTGGCGCACAGCTGGTGGCGCTGGCACATGAGAAAGGCTACCGCGTGGAGCCGCTGATCGGGCCGTCGTCGATTCTGCTGGCAATGATGGCCAGCGGCGCCAACGGCCAGTGCTTTGCCTTCCACGGCTACCTGCCGGTGGATGCCGCCGAGCGCGCCAAGGCTATCAAGGCGCTGGAGGCGCGTTCGCGGCAGAACAACGAAACCCAGCTGTTCATCGAAACGCCTTACCGCAACAACGCGCTGCTGCAGCAGCTGCTCGAGACGCTGGCACCGGCCACCCGCCTGTGCGTGGCCGCCGACCTGACTGCGCCGACGCAGACCATCGTCAGCCGGCTGGTGAAGGATTGGCCGAAAGAAGCGCCGAACTTCCACAAGCGGCCGGCGATCTTCGTGATTCACGCCGGCTAGGGCGGCAAGCATGGCCACCAGCGAGCAGCGCTGTTTCTATCACCCCACCCTGCCCGAGCGGCAGGTGAACAGTGGCTGCAGCTGGCTGGCCCTTGTCACGCCCACGCTGTGGGCGCTGAGCGAAGGGCTGGTCTGGCACGCGCGCTGGCTGCTGCTGTCCGAGTTTGTGTTTGCCGGGCTGGTTCTGGCCAGCCGTGATCTGGCAATACTGCTGCCCTGCCTGGCGTATCTGGCGCGTAATATCTGGGTAGCACGCAAAGGCGCGCAGTGGCTGATCGACAGCCTGCTGCGCCAGGGCTACCGCCAGGCGCCAGCCAATCCTTTCCCCTAGCCCATTCACCACACCGCTTACTCCGCGCTAGGCCCCGGCAGCAACACCTGGCCCAGTGCCGCCTGCGCCGCCGCATCCAGCCTGCCTGCGGCCAACCTTGCCGTCGCCAGACCCAGCGCGCAGTACAGCGCATCATCTTGCGCAGCCAACACCGCGCGATGCCTGGCCACGGTGCCGGCGTCGCCACGGGCGATGGGGCCAGTGAGCGCCGCCTGCGGCCCCAGCGCCAGGGTGTTTTCCAGCGTCTGCCGCATCAGCCCGCCCAGCACCGCTGCCGCCACCTCATCCGCCATGCCGGCCTGCGCCGCCACCCGCGCCGCCAGATCGTGCAGCGTTACCAGGTAGTTGGAGGCAATCGACAGCGCGGCGTGGTAGGCAGCCTTGCCGCCCGGTGCCAGTGCAAACGGCACCGCACCGATGGCGCCGGCAAAGTCCTGCAGCGCGGGAAAGGCCGCCGCATCGCCTTCCAGCGCACAGCGGGTGCCGGCAAAGCCCTGCACAGCCCGCGCCGGTTCGGCGAAGGAAAACGCCGGGTGCAGGCTGGCGCAATGCACGCCGGCGGCGGCCAAGGGCGCCAGCAAGCTCGCCTCGCCCACGCCGCTGGCGTGAAACGCCACGCTGCCCGCCGCTAGCCTGCCACTGGCCGCCAGCTCGGCAGCCACGTTGGCGATGGCCCCATCCGGCACCGCCAGCAGGGTAAGGTTGGCCGCAGGCAGCGCCTGCAGGCTGTCACACGGCTCGCCGCCGCCGATAAAAGCGCATGCCTGCTGCGCCGCCGGCAAGCTGCGGCACAGCACCGCGCCGATGCGGTAGCGGCCGCTGTCTTGCGCCAGTCGCGCCAAAGTCTTGCCCAGACGCCCGGCGCCGATGATATTGAGGGTAAGCATGTTTCATTCCTTGTGCATGCCGGCGGCTTGACAGCCTCGCGCCACGCCGCTGACGATGGCCACCTACCCAACGGAGACCACCATGCCACTGATTCTGTTTCTGGCTGCCTTTGCCGTACTGTTTTTCTACGCCGTGGCGCTGTACAACGGCCTGGTGCGACTGAAGCACGAGGTCAGCAAAAGCTGGGCCAATATCGATGTGCTGCTGAAGCAGCGCAACGAGGAACTGCCCAAGCTGGTAGACGTGTGCCGCCACTACAGCCAGTTCGAACAGCAGACACTGACGCAGGTAATGGAAGCGCGCGCCATGCTGTCCGAAGCCGCGCGCGCGGCCAACGTTGGCCGCGTCGGCGAGCTGGAAAGCACGCTGCGCGGCCTTACCGGCCAGATCTTCGCGGTGGCCGAAGCCTACCCGGAGCTGAAGGCTGACCAGCAGTTCCAGCACCTGATGCAGCGCATCAGCCAGCTGGAAGAGAGCATTGCCGACCGCCGCGAACTCTACAACGAAGCAGTGAACAACAACAATGTGCGCATCGAGCAGTTTCCGGATGTGCTGGTAGCCAATGCCTGCGGCTTCCACAGCGCCCGCCCGCTGAGCTTTGCCGAGGCGGAAAAGCGCGACGTGGACGTGCACGAGCTGTTCAGCCGCTGACATGCGCCAGTTGCTGGAATACGGCTGGTTCTCGCTGCTGGCCTACCCGCTGCTGGCCTTTGCCTACTGGCAGCTGGCAGTGGCTCCGCCCCTCCCTTTCGTGCTGCTGGCCAGCGGCTACGGCCTGCTGCTGTGGGCCGGCTTCTATCACCACTACCGCCACGTGGCAGACACCCCCACCGCCACCACCGGCGCGGCAGCGCAGGGCTATACCGAATGCCACGGCGAGGCTGCCGCACCGGCTGGCCACCCCCTGCTCACCCCCTACGGCAAGATGCGCTGCCTGTGGTACCACGCCGAATGTCGCTACCAGGGGCGCGATTATGGCCACCCGGCCAGCGAGCAACATCGCAGCGACGATGTGTTCCGCCTGCTGGATCACCGTGGCGAAGTGTGTGTCTACCCGGCCGGCGCCCTGGTGGAAAGCCGCCACCGCGCCAGCTGGCACCATGGCGACTACCAGTACACCGAGCGCTGGATTGCCGCCGGCGACCCGCTGTACGTGCTGGGTGAGCTACGCGGCGGTGGTCAGCGCCTGCAGCGCGACGATTACCGCGCCGATCTGCAACTGACACTGAACGAATGGAAGGCAGACCAGCGCGGCCTGTTGCGCCGCTTCGACAGTGACGGCGATGGCCATATCTCGCCGCAGGAGTGGGAAAGCGCCCGTCAGGCCGCGCACCAGCAGGTGCAGAGCCTGCACCGCGAGCTGCACGCCGCGCCACAGGGCAGCCAGCTGCAGCGCCCAGCCGACGGCCGCCCGTTCATCATCAGCTGGCGCAAGCCGCACGACACTGCCCGCCGCCTGCAGCGCCTGGCCTGGAGCCACGCTGCCGTAGCCACGCTGGCGGCACTGCACAGCGTCAAACTGCTGCTGCATTGAGCCTGCCCCCCTGGCGTGGCCGCAACGACAAGGGCGTGGCCGCCGGCCACGCCCTTGCTCCCTACTGCAGCGGCTTAGCGCACGCGCTGCATGCGCGCAATCGCCTGCTCCAGCCGCTCGATACCGGTGGTGTAGGCCACCCGCACATACTGGCCGGCACGATGGCTGCCGAAATCCGCCCCCGGCGTAATCGCCACCTTCACCTCGTCCAGCATGCGCTGGCAGTAGGCAAAGCTGTCATCGGTCACTGCCGATACATCGGCGTAGATATAGAACGCGCCATCCGGCACCGAGTCAATCTTCCAACCCAGCCGTGGCAGCTCGCGCAGCAGGTAATCGCGGCGGCGGCCAAACTCGGCGCGGCGCTCCTCCAGCTGCGCCTGCACCTCGGGCTGGAATGCTGCCAGTGCCGCATGCTGCGCTGCTGCCGGCGGGCACAGGAACAGGTTCTGCGCCAGGCGCAACGCCGGCTCCACGTAATCCTGCGGCACCACCAGCCAGCCCAGGCGCCAGCCGGTCATCTGGAAATACTTGGAAAAGCTGTTGATCACGAACACATCGTCCGCCAGCGACAACGCGCTGAACGAATCCGCGCCGTAAGTCAGCCCCTGGTAGATCTCGTCCACAATCAGCGCCGCGTCTTTGTCGCGGCACAGCGCCGCCAGCTCGCTCACCTCGTCACGACTCAGCACCGTGCCGGTAGGGTTGGCCGGCGTAGCCACCATGGTGGCCACGGTATTGGCCTGCCAGTTGGCCGCAGCGGCATCCGCCAGCAGCTGGTAACGGGTGGACGCATCCACCGCCACCGTCTGCGGCACACCGCCCAGCAGGCTGACAAAGTGGCGGTTACACGGATAGGTTGGGTCCGGCATCAGCACGCCATCGCCCTGGTCCACCAGCAGCCCCAGCGCGATCTGCAGCGCACCGGAGGCACCGGGCGTAACGATGATGCGCTCCGGCGATACCGTCACGCCAAAGCGCTGCAGGTAGAAGTCGGCAATCGCCGAGCGCAGCTGCGGCAGCCCCTGTGCCGCGGTATAGAAGGTGTGCCCGGCCGCCAAGGCCGCGCGCCCGGCCTCCACGATGGCCTGCGGAGTGGCGAAGTCCGGCTCGCCCACCTCCAGGTGAATCACGTCATGCCCCGCCGCCTGCAAGGCGCGCGCCTTTTCCAGAATCGCCATCACCTGAAACGGCGCAATTGCGGCCAACCTGTTCGATAGTTTCACTGCATCCCTTTCAACGGGCCTTCCGGCCTCCAGGCTGCCAAGTATGCCGCAGCACGCCGACGGTTGACAGTCACAGGGGTCGCATCTATACTGCGCAGCCTGTCGCGGAGAGGTGGCAGAGTGGTTGAATGTACCTGACTCGAAATCAGGCGTAGGTGCGAGCCTACCGAGGGTTCGAATCCCTCTCTCTCCGCCACACCAAACATTGAAGCCCCTGACTTGTCAGGGGCTTTTGCTTGGTTCCGCCTGTTGTGCCGCGGCCAACAGCAGCACATCCATCTGCCTACAACGGCAACTCTCCCAGTTTGTCTTTCACTGTCTTCAACACGATATACGAGCAGATATCGCGCATGCCCGGCAGCTTGTTGAGTTTTTCCACCACAAAGCTGGAAAACGCCGGCAAGCCCTTGGCGCGGATATGCAGCACATAGTTGCTGGCGCCGCTGACCACATAGGCGGCCACTACCTCGTCGAATGAATTGACTTGCTGCAAAAAGGCATCATGCCAATCCGGCCGGCTGTGATCGACTGTCACATGCACGATGGCTTCCAGTTCGAAGCCAAGCTGCTGAGCATCCAGCCGTGCGTGGTAGCCCCGGATCAGGCCGTTATCTTCCAGTGTGCGCACCCGCCGCAGGCAGGCGGATGGCGATAGCGCCACCTTGTCAGCCAGGTCCTGATTGCTGAGCCGACCATTGGCTTGCAGGATCGTCATTATCCGAAAATCAATGGCATCTAGCTGCATACGCAATTTCCTTTCGCCTAGTAAATCCATAGCTGCATGATTTGCGAAAAACAACTGTTTCGCAAGTCAAGTTTGCAATCGCCACAGCTTGCCACAGTGCTACGATTTTCCTGTGGAGAGCGGTGCGGCCAACGCACCGAAGTTTGCAAGCCGCCGGCACCGCCGGTGCAACAGAGAGGAAATCAACATGCTGACCCGTGCCGACTGTCTGGCTGCCGATGCGCGTGATGCGCTGGCGTCGTTCAAGCAACAATTCAATATCCCGCAGGGTGTCATCTATCTGGATGGCAACTCGCTGGGTGCCCAGCCCAAGGCGGCGATGTCGCGCTGCGCCGAGGTGGTATCCCAGGAATGGGGTGTGGGCCTGATCCGTAGCTGGAACACCGCCGGCTGGTTCGAGCTGCCGGGCCGTCTGGGCAACAAGCTGGCCAAGCTGATCGGCGCCGGCGAAGATGAAGTGGTAGTCACCGACACCACCTCGCTGAACCTGTTCAAGGCACTGGCCGCCGCCGTGCGCATCCAGCAGCAGGACCAGCCGCAGCGCCGCATCATCGTATCCGAGCGCGACAACTTCCCCACCGACATCTACATGATCGAGGGCATGATCGACCTGCTGCAGCAGGGCTACGAGCTGCGCCTGATTGACGATGCGCTGTCGCTGGAACAGGCGCTGACCGAAGACGTGGCGGTGGTGGCGCTGTCGCACGTGAACTACCGCACTGGCGCCATGTACGACATGGCTGCCGTGACCGCACAGGCGCATCAGCGCGGTGCGCTGGTGATCTGGGATCTGGCACACGCCGCCGGGGCGGTGGAAGTACCGCTGAATGCAGCCAATGCCGACTTTGCCGTGGGCTGCACCTACAAGTACCTGAATGGTGGCCCGGGTTCCCCGGCTTTCATCTGGGTGGCAGCGCGTCACCAGGACCGTTTCTGGCAGCCGCTGTCCGGCTGGTGGGGCCACAACCGCCCGTTCGCCATGGCCGACAACTACCAGCCGGCACACGGCATCCGCCGCTTCCTGTGCGGCACCCAGCCGATCACCTCCATGGCAATGGTGGAATGCGGTCTGGACGTGGCACTGCAGGTCGACATGGCCGATATCCGCGCCAAGTCGCTGGCGCTCACCGACCTGTTCATCCAGCTGGTGGAAGAGCGCTGCGGCCAGCACCCGCTGACGCTGATCACCCCGCGTGAACACGGCAAGCGTGGCAGCCATGTCAGCTACCGCCACCCGCAGGGCTTTGCTGTCATGCAGGCGCTGATCGCCCGTGGCGTGATCGGCGACTACCGCGAACCGGAAGTGCTGCGCTTCGGCGTGACCCCGCTGTACCTGGGCCATGCCGATATCTGGGATGCGGTGGAGATCCTGCGCGATATCCTGGACAGCGGCAGCTGGGATCGTCCCGAGTTCCATCAGCGTGCGTCGGTGACCTGATGCCACGGCACTGATTGCCCACCCACAATGCCCGGCCCTGTGCCGGGCATTGTCGTTTCTGTCTCCTCCGTGCTGGCGACAGTTTTCATGCGGCCAACGCTGGCCTATCATCGCAGCCCCGATTGCCACTCCCGGTCTGCACCATGCCTTATCTCATCATCGTCACCATCCTGTGGGCGTTTTCCTTCAGCCTGATCGGCCAATACCTGGCAGCCCAGGTGGACAGTGATTTTGCCGTGCTGCTGCGCGTGCTGATCGCCGCGGCGGTATTTCTGCCGCTTACCGTGTGGCATGGTCTGCCGCGACGCCTGCTGGGCGGCTTCTGGCTGGCCGGTGCGCTGCAGTTCGGCATTACCTATCTGTGCCTGTATCGCAGCTTCAATGTGCTGAGCGTGCCGGAGGTGCTGCTGTTCACCGTGCTTACCCCGATCTACGTAACACTGCTGGACGATGCGCTGGCGCGCCGCTTCAACCGCTGGGCCCTGCTAGCGGCCGCGGTGGCGGTGGGTGGCGGCGTCATCATCCGCTTCCAGCCGCTGCACGGAGAATACCTGCTCGGCTTCCTGCTGCTGCAGCTGGCCAACTTCACCTTTGCCGCCGGCCAGGTACTGTGCCGCCGCCTGTTGCAGCAGTATCCGGTAACGCTGCCCCTGTATCGCTACTTTGGTCATTTCTTCCTGGGGGCGCTGCTGCTGGCCTTGCCGTCCTTCCTGCTGTTCGGCAATGCCGAACGCCTGCCGCAGACGGCAATGCAGTGGGGTGTGCTGGTTTATATGGGGCTGTTCGCCACCGCACTGGGCATGTACTGGTGGGTGAAAGGCAGTGTGCAGGTCAGCGCCGGCACGCTGGCGATCATGAACGAGCTGCATGTGCCGGCCGGGCTGCTGGTGAACGTGCTGATCTGGAACCGCGATGCCGACCTGCCACGGCTGGCGCTGGGCGGCGCGGTGATCATGGCCTCGCTATGGCTGAACCGGCTGGGACGGCGAGATTCCGCAGCCATGGCTACCGCGGCCTAGTCTAAGAGCCTGTTCACGATCTGCTGCGCGTCGGCGATACAGCGTTAAAAACGGCTTCGGAATGCTCATTTACTCTGTGTAAACTCCGCTTCCTCAGCCGTTTTTGCCTTGTCTCGCTCTAGCTCGCTAGATCGTGAACAGGCTCTAAGGCTCAGCGCGGGTCGCTGCTGTCGTGGCTTACCACCGTCACCGGCACGCGTGACAGGTGTATCACCTCGCTGGTCACCGAGCCCAGCAGCATGCGCCCCAGCCCGGCGCGCCCGTGCGAGCCCATCACCAGCACATCGGCCGCCACTTCGCTGGCGTAGTGGGCGATGGTGTTGGCGGTGTGGCCCACCGCGATATGCCGCACGTAGGGCTGACCGGCGGCATCCAGCGCCGCCTGTGCCTGCTGCAGGGCAGCCGTGCCTTCTTCGCGATAGTAGCTTTCCAGCTGTTCGTGGCTGACAAACCAGCGCACATGGCCGGAATCCACCGGAATCTGCACGGTGAGCAGGTGTACTTCCAGCTCCCCCACCAGTTCGCGCAGCCGCAGCACGTGCCGCACCGCCCGCATGGCGCAATCGGAACCATCCACTGCCAGCAATATCCGCATGCTCATGCCACTGCTCCTGTCATGGTTGGGGCGGGCGATCGTCGCCCAGGGGAATCTCGTGTATCACCGCTGCGGTGGCGCGACGGGCCAGCCAGCGGCCCAGCAGCACCACCAGCAGCGCACCGGCGGCGCCCGACAGATAATGCAGCCAGTGCGGCGCACCGGCCAGCAATGGCCTGACCACCGCATCCCCCAGCCACATGTCACCGGCGATCCAGCCCAGCAGCGCAGCGCCCAGGGTGATGACCAGCGGGAAGCGGTCCATCAGCCGCAGCACGAACTGGCTACCCCACACGATGATGGGAATGCTGATCACGATACCGAACACCACCAGCCCCAGCTCGCCGCGCGCCGCGCCGGCCACGGCAATCACGTTGTCCAGGCTCATTACCGCATCGGCCACGATGATGGTCTTGATGGCACCCAGCAGGTGGGTGCTGCCGGCGATATTGCCGTGGGCATCGTCGTCGTCCGGCTGCAGCAGCTTGATGCCTATCCACAGCAGCAGCAGTGCGCCGATCACTTTCAGGTACGGCAGCGCCAGCAGCTGCAGCGCAAAGAAGATCAGCACCACGCGCAGGGCAATGGCGCCGGCCACGCCCCACAGGATGCCGCGGCGGCGCTGCTGCGGTGTCAGCTTGCGGCAAGCCAGCGCGATCACCACCGCGTTGTCGCCCCCCAGCAGGATGTCGATCATCACGATCTGCAGCACGGCGGTGACAAACGCCATGCTGAACGGGTCCATGCCAAACAGCATCATGAGTGCTCTCCACTGAACATTACTGTCAGCTTAGCGGTAGCGGCGGGAAATGGCAGCCAGACTGCCATCATGCTGCACGGCACGAATGGCGCGGTTGAGCTGGGCCAGGCTGACGCTGCTGGCGGGCGACAGTGCGCAGCGCACCTGGTTGTGGCTGACCAGCAGCCGCGGGTGCAGCGCCAGGCTGAAGCGCCCGCGCTTGATCTGGTAATCGAGATACTGGCTGTTGATCACCACATGACGGATGCGCCCCGCCACCAGCTTGTCGAGGTTGGCCTCGGCGCGCGGCGCGTCGTCCCGCATGAAACGCGCGCCCAGCGCAGCTTCCAGCTCCGGGTAGTGAAAGCCCAGCACGGTACCGATGCTCTGGCTGGCCACATCCTGCAGCCGGTGCGGTCGCAGGTAGCGGTTCGGGGTAATCAGCACGTCGTTGTGATCCGCCAGCACGATGCTCCAGGCAAACGGCCCCGGCAACCATTCCGGCTTGTAGCCGCACACCATGTCGGCGCCACCGCTATTCAGCTCCACCGGCAGGCGGTTGCGCGGCCGAATGACAAATACCGCCTCCCGCCGCAAGCGCCGGGCCAGCAACTCGCCGACATCCTTGTGCCAGCCCTGCAGCAGCCGGTCGTCACGCAGTTCGGCCAGCGGCATCTCGGTGCTGTCGTCCACCACCACGCGCAATATCGCGGATTGCGCCAGCGCCGCTGACGCCAGCAAACCGGCGGCCACCAACCATTGCAGCCAGCGTGCCATGCATTCTCCATCCTCGTCCGCAGGCCGCTCTGCGGCCAACGCTTGGACGATATTTATCGAAAAGCATAATGTGCCACAGCGGTTTTACCCTGTCATGAATCTGCGCATCAGCCTGGCAACGGAATGAACTCGGTCTCGCCCGGCACCATGGTGAAACGGCCGGCGGCCCAATCCTCGCGCGCCTGCTGCAAGCGCTCGCGGTTGCTGGCCACGAAATTCCAGTCCAGGAAGCGCGGCGCATCCAGTGGCGCCCCGCCGAACAGCACGCCGTGCGCGCAAGCGCTGGCGGTCAGCTGAATCTCCCCCTCCCCCAGTTGCACCAGCTCGCCGGCGCGCACGGTTTCCCCGCCCACCTGCACTTCGCCATCGAACAGGTACAAACCGCGCTCGGCCGCCGCCGGCAGCAGCAGCTCGCCCCCGGCCTGCAGCTGCCAGTCCAGGTACAGCGTGTCGCAGAAGGTGCGGACCGGCGAATGCATGCCGAACGCGCTGCCGATCAGCAGCCGCACCAGTGCACGCGGCAGCTGTGCCTGCGGCAGCTCGTCCGCCGGGTAGTGGTGGAACGCCGGCGCGCAGGCCTCGTCCGCCAGCGGCAGCGCCAGCCACATCTGCAGACCTTCCACCGCCAGCTGGCTTTCGCGGATGTCGGGAGGAATGCGCTCGGAGTGCACGATGCCGCGCCCGGCCACCATCAGGTTCACCGCGCCCGGCTCGATGCGCTGCACCGTGCCCAGGCTGTCGCGGTGCATCATCGCGCCCTGGGTGAGGTAGGTAACGGTGGCCAGCCCGATGTGCGGATGCGGCCGCACATCGCCGGAGGTACCGCCGGCCACGAAATAGGCCGGCCCCATGTGGTCCAGAAACACGAAGGGGCCGATATGGCGGCAGCCGCGCACCGGCAGCAGCCGGCGCACGATGAAGCCGATGTCCTGCTGCTTGGGTTCGATACGTTGCATGATGGCGTTCATTGCTGCTCCTCAGGCCAGGGTGCCGGCCTGGTAGTCGGCAAACGCCTGCTCCAGTTCGGCACGGCTGTTCATCACGAATGGGCCGTACTGCGCGATCGGCTCGCCCAGCGGCTTGCCGGCCAGCACCAGCACGCTGGCGCCCTCTTCGCTGCTGAAGCTCACGCCATCGCCACTACCGGACAGCACCGCCATGCGGCCCTCGGTTACCGGCCGCGCCAGCTCGCCGACGCTGATCTGCCCCTGGTACACGTAGAGGAAGGCATTGTGCCCGGCCGGAATGCTGATCTGCTGCGCCTGCCCTGCGGCCAACGCCACATCCAGGTACAGCGGCTCGGTATCCGGCTGCTGGATGGTGCCGGCAGTATCGCCGTAATGGCCGGCAATCACCTTCACCTTGCTGCCATCGTCCAGGCTGACTACCGGAATATCGCTGGACGGAATGTCCTGGTAGGCGGCGGGAATCATCTTGCGCTTGGCCGGCAGGTTGATCCACAGCTGGAAGCCGTGCATCAGCCCCTCTTCCTGCTCCGGCATCTCGGAGTGGATCACGCCGCGGCCAGCGGTCATCCACTGCACGCCGCCCGGCCCCAGCAGGCCTTCGTTGCCGCCGCTGTCACGGTGGCGCATGCGCCCGGCCAGCATATAGGTAACGGTTTCGAAGCCGCGATGCGGATGCGGCGGGAAGCCGGCGATGTAATCGTTCGGGTCGTCGGAACGGAACTCGTCCAGCATCAGGAACGGGTCGAGGCGGCGCTGCAGATCCTGCGTCAGCACGCGCTTGAGATTCACCCCGGCACCGTCGGCGGTGTCGATACCGACGACCAGTCGTTCTACCTGGCGGGATTGGAAAGCAGTGGTCATGGTGGCGTTCCTCATCATGTTGTTGGCGGCGGCATCTGCCGGCGGCACCCATGCGGCCAACTATAAGAAAGCTGCTGTCGATAGCAAAGCGCAAAAATCTGCAAGCTTTCTTCAAAAAAGGCGAGTGTGCCCGAGAACCTGAACCAACCCCGTAGCCCGGATAAGCGCAGCGCATCCGGGAACATCGGCACCACTCCCCGGATGCGCTACGCTTATCCGGGCTACGGGTATTTGCCGCAGCCGTAAAAAATGCCGCCCACTGCAGGCAGTGAACGGCAGTGTCGCGCGATGGCGAACGGCGCTTACTCGCTGGCCGGTGCCAGCATCTCCTGCGCCCACACCATGGCATCCAGGTGGCAGCGGTTCACCGCCGCCGGCTCCAGCTTGAGCATGCGCGCCAGCGTGGTAACGCGCTCGATATTGTCCTGCTCCTCGGCCATGGCCAGCGCCAGGTAGGGCGCGAACAGGCCGCGCTGGTTCAGCAGCGCCTCGGCCACGGTCGGCGGTAGCTCCAGCGGCTCCAGCGCATCGGCCAGCTTTACCTGCATCAGCGCATCCAGCAGCGAGAACATGCCGGTAAGGAACAGGTGCTCGCACTCCAGCTTGTGGTTGCCGCCCAGCTCGCCCAGCTTCTGCATGAACTGGGCGCGGAACAGCGAGCGCTCCATCAGCGCGATGGAGCGGCCATCGTCCTTGCGGGTAGTGAACAGCAGCAGCGTCAGCCACTTGAACAGCGAATCGCGGCCGATCAGCATCAGCGATTCCTGGATGGTCATCACCTTGCGCGACAAGCCGTTCATCGGCGAGTTGATGAAGCGCAGCAGCTTGAACAGCAGCAGCGAATCCAGCTTGAACTGAGCATCGATCTCGTTACCGTCGGCACCGGCGCGCAGCAGGCGCATGATTTCCATGATGCGCATCTGGCTGGCGTCCACCTGTGCCGCCGGCAGCGGGTGGAAGTTGGTAAGGAAGCTACCCTGGTACAGCGCAAAACGCTTGGCGGCGCCCGGCGTCTTCACGCACACGTCGAACTCCTCCGCCGAGCCGATATTGCGTGCATACCAGCGCGCCGCCGGGTACTTGCCCGGCAGCTGGTCCAGGAACGGCGCCAGCACGGTATCCACCGCGGCGGCAAAGTCCAGCACCAGGATATCCATGCGCGACAGCAGCTCGTCCTGCAGCAGCTCGGATGCCACGTGGTGGCCGAACAGCGCCGGCTCCAGCGCAAAATGGCGACCCTGCGCCTTGTGACGGTCGATCTCGGCGATGATCTCCTGCGTTACCGGCTCGTCGGATGGCGGGTTGAGCACGAAGAACACGCGATCGGCCGGAAAGCCCTCCAGCGCCGGATCGGACAGCGAGGTGGTGGAGATGTGCACCAGCGCGCGGCGGAAGGCCAGCAGGCGGAACACATCCATATTGATCAGGGTGCTGATCATCAGGTGATCGTACTGCACCCACTGGCTGGCGGTGGACTCCTTGCGGCGCAGCGCATCGCGCACCATGAATTCGTACGCCACCACCCGCTGCTGGTTGTCGTGCACCGCCTGGTGCATCACGAAACCGAAGGTGGGCGGCAACGCTGGCTCGGGTTGGGAGGCGGGATCCGGCGCTGCTGCAGCCGGCTGCACCCCCGGCTCGTTGGCTGCAGGCTCGTTCTTGCCGCCCTTCAAACCACCAAACAGATTCTTCAACATGATCGGGTATTCCGTCGTCTGACCTGTGTTTGTGATGCTGGCCACCACTGCCGCCGGCGGCTGCCGGCGATCAGTACAATGCCAATTCGTTGTCTATCAATCTAGCCGATACGGCCCGGAATGCGCGGGGTATCGACATGCACATCGCCGCACTGCGCGCGATGGCGCAATGCGTGGTCGATCAGCACCAGCGCCAGCATCGCCTCGGCGATAGGCGTGGCGCGGATGCCCACGCAAGGGTCGTGGCGGCCATGGGTTTCCATCTCGATCGGCTCGCCGGCCTTGTTGATGGAGCGGCGCGGCTGGGCAATGGACGAGGTGGGCTTGATGGCGATGGATACTTCGATGTCCTGGCCGGTGGAAATGCCACCCAGCACACCGCCGGCGTGGTTGCTGGCAAAGCCCTGCGGCGTCAGTTCGTCACCGTGCTCGCTGCCGCGCTGGGTCACGCAGCCGAAGCCGGCGCCGATCTCCACGCCCTTCACCGCGTTGATGTTCATCATCGCGTAGGCGATGTCGGCATCCAGGCGGTCGTACACCGGCTCGCCCCAGCCCACCGGCACGTTCTCGGCCACCACGCGCAGGCGCGCGCCCACCGAGTCCAGGCTCTTGCGGATGCTGTCCATATAGGCTTCCAGCTCGTCCACCTTGCTGGCGTCGGCGGCGAAGAACGGGTTGTCGTTGACCACGTCCCAGCTCTGGAACGGAATCTCCACCTCGCCGATCTGCGTCATGTGGCCGCGGATCACGATGCCGAATTTCTCACGCAGCCATTTCTTGGCTATGGCGCCGGCAGCCACGCGCACCGCGGTCTCGCGCGCCGAAGAGCGGCCGCCGCCACGCGGGTCGCGGATGCCGTACTTGTGCCAGTAGGTGTAGTCGGCGTGCCCCGGGCGGAAGGTGTCGGCGATATTGCCGTAGTCCTTGCTGCGCTGGTCGGTGTTGCGGATCAGCAGCGCGATCGGCGTGCCGGTGGTCTTGCCCTCGTACACGCCGGAGAGGATTTCCACCGTGTCCGGCTCGCGGCGCTGGGTCACGTGGCGGCTGGTGCCCGGTTTGCGGCGATCCAGCTCGGCCTGGATGTCGGCCTCGGACAGCTCCAGCCCCGGCGGGCAGCCATCCACCACGCAGCCGATACCCGGCCCGTGGCTTTCGCCGAAAGAGGTGACAGAAAACAGCAAACCCATGCTATTGCCAGACATCGCTTCATCCCTAGATTCTTGTGGTGATCGCGATGGATTCTAGCACGGCTGGCGGCGCCTCCAGACAGGCGCTGACATGGCAGCCGGCAGCATTGCGTCCTATCGCGATCCTCCACGCCTTACCGGCGACCATTTGCGGCCAACGCTCAAACGCCCACGCTCAATTGGCGGCAGCCGGCGCGGCGAAGTGGCTGTCCATCCATTGCTGGATCTCCTGCACGAATAGCCGCACTTTCAGTGAATTGCGCCGGCTGGCCGGGTATACCGCGTAGATGTGATCGCGGCCGAAGCTCTCGCCGGTGCAGACATAGTCCGGCAGCAGCTGCAGCAGCCGCCCGGCCTGCACGTGGCGCCAGGCGCTCCAGCGCGGGCACGGCAGGATGCCCTGCCCGGCGCAGGCGGCATCCAGCAGCAGGTCGAAGTTGTCGGACTGGATGCGGCCAACCGGTTCGATGCGCTGGGTGCTGCCATCGCGGCTGAAGAACCACGCCGGGTTGAGCAGCGGGTGGCGGTAAATCAGGCAGCGGTGCTGCGCCAGATCCAGCGGCGACTGCAGCGGCGGCGCGCTGGCCAGGTAATCCGGCGCCGCACACACCAGCACACGGTTATCGCCGATCACCTTGGCGATCTGCCCCGGCAGGTCGTGATGCCCCAGCCGCAGCGCCAGGTCGTAGTTTTCCGCCACCAGGTCCACGTAGCGGTCGGCCAGGCTGACATCCAGCTCCACCTCCGGATAGCGCTGCATGAAGGCCGGGCAGAACGCCGACAGCACCGCGCGCCCGAACGACAGCGGCGCGGTGATGCGCAAGCGACCGCGTGGCATGCCGTCCAGCTCGCTGATGCGCTGCCCGACGCGGGTGAGCTGCGTCATCGCCTCGCTGGCGGTTTCCAGGTAGATGCGGCCAGCCTCGGTAAGCGCCACCTGCCGCGTGGTGCGCGTCAGCAGCCGGGTGCCCAGCGAGGCCTCCAGCGCGTTGATGGCCTTGGTAATCGCCGATGGCGTCTTGCCCAGCTTCAGCGCCGCGCGCGACAGGCTGCCGGTTTCCGCTACTGCCAGAAAGGCGGAAATCGCTTGAAAGGTATCCATGAGTTTTTCCATTCAGGAAAAAAAGAACTGCGCATCCGGCGCTTTATCCGCCGGGGCGCTTGCCGCCATGATGGCTGCACCGCCAGCAATGTTGCGGACTACAACAGGAGAAAAGCAATGAGAGCATCCATCCACACCCTTGCCGCCAGCTGTATTGTCGGCTTTCTGCCGCTGGCGGCGCAGGCCGCCGGCGAACTGAACATCTACAACTGGGGCGAGTATTTCGCCCCCGACACTATTGCCAATTTCGAAAAGGAAACCGGCATCAAGGTAAGGCTGGATGTCTATGACAGCAACGAGGTGCTGCAGACCAAGCTGCTGGCCGGCAACAGCGGCTACGACCTGGTGTTTCCATCCAATGATTTTCTCAGCCGCCAGATCCAGAGCGGCGTGTACCAGAAGCTGGACAAGCGCAAGCTGCCCAACCTGAAGAACCTGGACCCGGCCTTCATCCCCAAGGTGAACAGCGTGGACGCCGGCATGCAGTACAGCGTGCCGTATATGTGGGGCACCACCGCCATCGGCTACAACGTGGACAAGGTGAAAAAGGCGCTGGGCGGCCAGCTGCCGGCCAACAGCTACGAGCTGCTGTTCAACCCGGCACTGCTGGCCAAGCTCAAGAGCTGCGGCGTGGCCTACAACGATGCCGGCAGCGCCATGTTTCCGCTGGCGCTGCGCTACCTGGGCCGCGACCCCAACAGCAGCAACCCGAAAGACTACGAGGCCGCCGCCGCCATGCTGCAGCAGGCCCGCCCCTATGTGCGCCGCCTGATCGCCACCCCGGTGATGAATGACCTGGCCAATGGCGAAGTGTGCGTATCCACCGGCTACTCCGGCGCGGTGCTGGTAGCCAAGCTGCGCGCCCGCGACAGCAAGAACGGCAACAACATCGCCTACAGCATTCCCCCCGCCGGCGCGCCGATCTGGTTCGACAGCATGGTGATCCCCAAGGACGCACCGCACGTGGACAACGCCCACAAGTTCATCAACTACATCCTGCGCCCGGATGTGGTGGCAAACATCAGCAACGCGGTGATGTACCCCAGCCCCAATGCCCAGGCGGTGAAGCTGATGAGCAAGGACCTCACCGGCGACCCGATGATCTTCCCGGACGCCAAGCGCATGCAAACACTGTGGGTGCAGCGCCCGTTCGAGCCGGCCACTATGCGGCTGCAGACCCGGCTGTGGCAAAAATTCAAGACCGGCCGATAAGCGGGAGCGCCAGACATGAGCACCACCGGTATTCTCTACGACCCGCTGTTTACCGAGCATGACGCCGGGCGGCAGCTGTATCAGGGCACGGCAGGCAGCGCCGACTGCGGCGAGGAATTCGACAGCCCGCTGCGCCTGCGCTACAGCAAGGCGCTGCTGGACGCCACCGGCATGAGCGCCCGGCTGCGGCCCATCGGCTACCAGCCGGCCAGCGACGCCATGCTGCTGCGGGTACACAGCCCGGACTACCTGGCACGGCTGGCGGCGGATTGCGCGGCGGCAGGCGATGCCATCGTCGATCTTGGCGACTTTGCCCGTGGCAACAGCGCCACCGAGCGCATCGCCCGCGCCGCTGCCGGCGCCGCCTGCGCCGCGGTGGATGCGGTGCTGCAGGGCGAGGTGGACAACGCCTATGCGCTGATCCGCCCCTCCGGCCACCACGCCGGCCCGGACTACGCCATGGGCTACTGCTACTACAACAACGTAGCGTTGGCCGCACGCCATGCCCAGGCGCGGTACGGCATCGAACGGGTGGCCATCATCGACTGGGACGTGCACCACGGCAACGGCACCCAGCACATCTTCTACGGCGACGACAGCGTGCTGTTCTGCTCGCTGCACGAAGAGGACAACTACCCGCAGCAAAGCGGCAGCGAGCAGGAGCACGGCACAGGGCGCGGCGAGGGCTACAACCTCAACATTCCGCTGCCGGCCGGCAGCGGCTATGCCGCCTATGCCGATGCCTTCGCACGTGTGCTGCTGCCCATCCTGCGTCGCTTCGCACCGCAGCTGATCCTGGTTTCCGCCGGCCAGGACGCCAATGCCTACGACCCGCTGGGCCGCATGCGCCTGACCCGCCCCGGCTTTCGCCGGCTGGCCGCCAGCCTGGTGGCCGAGGCCGCCACGCTGTGCGCAGGCCGCATCGTGATGCTACAGGAAGGCGGCTACAGCCTGCCCTACCTGCCGATTGCCACCCTGGGCGTGATCGAGGGCCTGAGCGGGCAGCAGGTCGATTTCGATGACCCGCACCTGATAGCCGACCGGCCGCTGACGGCCGGCGAAGCCGCGGCAGTCAGCCGCGCGCTGGACACACAACGCCCGTACTGGGCGCTAGAGGAGAACCACCATGCGTAACGTTACCGTCGCCACCACCCAGATGCGCTGCAGCTGGGACCGTGCGGCCAACCTGGACCGCGCCGAAACGCTGGTGCGCGAAGCCGCCGGCCGTGGCGCCAACATCATCCTGCTGCAGGAGCTGTTCGAAACGCCGTATTTCTGCATCGACCAGCGCCACCACCACAACGCGTTGGCGGCGCCGTTCGACGGCCACCCGTGGCTGGGCCGCTTCGCCGCACTGGCGCGCGAGCTGCAGGTGGTGCTGCCGGTGAGCTTTTTCGAACAGGCCGGCAACACCCAGTTCAACAGCCTGGCGATGATCGATGCCGACGGCAGCATCCTCGGCCACTACCGCAAGATGCACATCCCGGACGGCCCCGGCTACAGCGAGAAGTTCTACTTCTCGCCCGGCGACATGGGTTTCAAGGTGTGGGATACCCGCTACGGCAAGCTGGGCGTGGGCATCTGCTGGGATCAGTGGTTTCCCGAGACCGCACGCTGCATGGCGCTGATGGGCGCCGAGATCCTGCTCTACCCCACCGCCATCGGCAGCGAGCCGCATGACCCCACCATCAACTCCAAGCGCCACTGGCAGAACACCCAGCGCGGCCACGCCGCGGCCAACGTGATGCCGCTGTTGGCCAGCAACCGTGTCGGCACCGAGCACGGCGAAGCCGGCACCCACATCAGCTTCTACGGCGGCTCCTTCATTGCCGGCGAAGACGGCGAACTGCGTGCCGAGGCGGCAGACGAAGATGGCTGCATCCTCACCGCCAGCTTCGACCTGGACGCACTGGCCGCCAAGCGCCGCGCCTGGGGGGTATTCCGCGACCGCCGGGTGGAGCACTACGGCACGCTGCTGGGCTTTGCCGCGCGGTAACAACCGTAGCCCGGATAAGCCGCAGGCGCATCCGGGGACGCAGCTCAAGGTAGGCAAGTCGGATGCTCCACCCCATGCGTGCAACCCCGGATGCGCTGCACTTATCCGGGCTACGACAACCCTCCGCATGTGCGTGCGGGGATATCGAGGCAGCATGTGTGGCTTCTGCCTTATGCCACCTGTAGCCCGGATAAGCCGCAGGCGCATCCGGGGACGCAGCTCAAGGTACGCAAGCCCCGATGCGCAGCCCCAGACGTGTACCCCCGGATACGCGGCGCGTATCCGGGATTCAACAGCCCATCAGCGCCCGGTGCGGAAGCGCTGCCACAGCCGGGTGTAGCCCTGCACCGTGGCCGGCTTCAGCGTCTTGGCGACAAAACTGCCTTTCAGGTCATCGCTGCTCGGGAAGATGGTGCGGTTGTTCACCAGCTCCGGCCGCATGAAGGCACGCGCCGCCGGCACGCCTGGCGGGTAGCTCACCGCGTTGGCATTACGCGCTGCGGTTTTCGGGTCGAGCATGGCGTTGATGAAGGCATGCGCCTCGGCCACGTTGGCCGCATCCTTGGGTATCGCCAGCACGTCCAGCCACACTTCCAGCCCGTTGCCCGGCAGCAGCACACTGATGTTCACGCCATTCTTGCCCTCCAGCGCGCGCTGCCGCGCCATGTTCAGATCACCGGAAAACCCCATTGCCACGCACAGGCTGCCGCCGGCCAGCTCGTTGATATAGCTGGAAGACGAAAACAGCGTGTAGTACGGCCGCAGCTTCTGCAGCGCCGGCAGAATCGCCTGGTAGTCGGCCAGGTTTTCGGTATTGGGGTTCTTGCCGTAGTAATGCAGCGCGGCGCTGAAGAATTCGCTGGGCGAGTCGAACACGCTGACGCCGCAGCCCTTGAGCCGCGACACGACCTCTGGCTTGAACACCAGGTCCCAGGGGTTGTCCGGCAGCTTGCCGCCCAGCGCCTTCTGCACCTTGTCCACGTTGATGCCCAGGGTGTTGATGCCCCAGAAATACGGCACGCCGTAGCGGTTGCCGGGGTCGAAGCTGTCCATCAGCTTGAGCAGCGCCGGGTCGAGATTTTTCCAGTTGGGAATGCGGCTGCGATCCAGCGGCAGGAACATGCCGGCCTTGATGCCGGTGCCCAGGGTGTTGTGGGTGGGCACCACGATGTCGTAGCCGGTCTTGCCGGTAAGCAGCTTGCCTTTCAGCGTTTCGTTGCTGTCGTACACGTCGTAGCGCACCTTGATGCCGCTGGCCTTCTGGAACGCCGGCACGGTATCCGGGGCGATGTAGTCGGACCAGTTGTAGATATTGAGTACACCGCCGGCCTGGGCCAGCGGCAGCAGCACGGTGCAGCCCAGCGCCGCCAGCCATGTCTTGTTCATGTTGTTGCTCCTGTAAAGGCGGCCCCCGCCGGGGCGGGTGCCGGAAAATGGCCAAGCAACGCTAGGCCTCAGCGGCGGCGGTACACCGGCTGGCCCTGGAACACGGTCAGCTCGACCCGGGTATCGGCGATACGCTGCGGCTTGCCGGCCTGCATCAGCTGGTACAGGTTGCGATCCAGCACGATGAAGTCGGCGGACTTGCCGCTTTCGATGGAGCCGGTGATATCGCCCTGCCGCACCGCCCGCGCGCCATTGATGGTGTAGGCGGCCAGGATTTCGTCCAGCGAGGTGTGCTGCGCGGCGTTGTAGTAGGGCTTGCCGTCGGCCACACGGGTAAGCGCGGCGGCGATATTGGTGAACGGCCGCGGGTCGCGGCTATCTACCGGCGCATCGCTGCCGGCAGCCAGTACCGCACCGGCACGGCGGCTGCTTTCCACCGGGTATACCGCGCTGGCGGCATAGCCCTTGGGGTCATATACCATGGCGGCCAGGTCCTGCCCCTTGCGGCCCGGCTGCAGGAACGGCGTCACCAGCATGTCGTAGGCCAGCTGCGGGTTCATCCACGCATAGGTGAAAGTCAGGTAGACACCCAGCTCGCCCAGGCGCTGCTGGTCGTCCGGGTGCACCATCTGCAGGTGGGCGATGGTGTGCGGGATGCCGCTGTTGCCGTTGCGCTGCCGCGCTGCCTGCAAGGCGTCCAGCGCCCAGCGGGTGCTGCGGTCGCCAATGCTGTGCAGGTGGATGCCGAAGCCGGCCTTGTCCAGCGCGGTGGCGTAATCCAGCAGCGCGTCATGCTGGAAATTCACCGTGCCATTCTGGCCGCTGTCCTGGCTGTCGGCAGTGACCCTTCCCTGGTCGCGGGCGGCGTCGTAATGGATGTGCGGCAGCTGGAAGTTGCTCAGCATGCCGGCATTGGGCAGAAATGGCGGCTCGGTGAACGGGTCGCCTTCCATGGTGCCGTCAACGAAGATCTTCACCGTATCGGCCTTGATCAGCGGGTTGGCCGCAAACTGCGCGCGCACCGCCTCGGCCTTGGCCAGGTGGGCGGGAATATCCAGCTTGCCGCCGTAGTCATCCTGGTGGAAGCAGGTGGCGGCGTTCACCCGCATCTGCAGCAGGCCGCGCTGCTGCATGGTCAGATAGCGCTGGCGGATGAAATCATTGGCGCAGGCATCCTGGATGCCGGTGATGCCGCTACTGGCCAGCAGGGCAGACACCCGTGGCAGGATGGCGTCGTACAGCGCCGCCGCCTTGTCGCTGTTGGCCGACAACAGGCCGGTGTCCGGTACCGGTATCGCCTCGCGCGCGCCTTCGCGGATCACCCCGGTATTCAGGTCGACATACTGCGCCTGGCTGGCCAGCACGCCGTCCTTGCCCAGCGTGGCGGCGTTGTAGCCCACGGTATTGCCGTCCTTGTCGTGCGCCAGCGCCAAGGCGCGGCTGTTGTAGGCGGCGGCGTGACCATCCACCCCCATCAACGCCACCGGCCTATCCGCTGCCGCCGCATCCAGCGCCGCGCGCACGGTCTTGAAGCGCTTGGTCGGGGTATTACCGTCATACGGCGACCATTGATTGACTACCAGCCAGTCGCCAGGCTGCGGCGCGTATTTCGCCACGCAGCCGCGCACCTTGCTCGCCAGCTGATCCAGGTTCACCGGCTTGCCGTCCAGATCGCACATGTCCAGCGGCACCGTACCCAGCGCGTGGATATGGTTGTCGTGCAGCCCCGGCAGCACCATGCGGCCGCGCAGGTCCACCACCGCATAGCCTTGCTGACGCAGCCCGGCCAGTTCGGCATTGCTGCCAACACGGCCGAACTTGCCGTCCTCCACCACAAAGGCCTGTGCCACGCTGCGGCTGCCATCCTGGGTATATACCTTGCCGTTCAGATACACCGTGCCGGCGGCCTGGCTGGCGCTGGCGGCCAGTGCCAGCGTGCTTGCCAGCAGCAGCTGCCGTGGCCGGATATTGCTGTGTGCCATGGTTGTCTCCTCCTTATTATTGCAGTGATTACTGCAAATTATGAGCAAACCTTAGCACAGGCCATTCCGGATAATTCAGCAATTACTGCAAATATGATCAAATACTGTCGTTGCCACACCACAACGCTGCCACTACAGTGGCGGCGAACCGTTCAAGGCCAGACACCATGACCGACAGCACACTCCCCGCCGACCTGAGCATGCGCCGCACACCGCGCCAGCAACGCAGCCAGGACGCCATGCACAAGATCGAACAGGCCACGCTGGCCCTGCTGGCCGAGCATGGCTACCCGGCGCTGAACACCAATGCCATCGCTGCCCGTGCCGGTGTGGGCATCAAATCGCTGTATCACCTGTTCCCCAACAAGGAAGCCATCGTCTGCCGGCTGGCCAGCGGCTGGCTGGCGGCGGTGAACCAGGTAAAAGAGGAATTGCGGCAGCAGGACCTGCCGCTGCCGGCACTGCTGGACGCGGTGGATGCGGCACTGGACGCGCTGGACGCGCAGTTTGGCGGCTACGGGCCGCTATGGCAGGTAATGGATCTGGTGCCGGCGCTGGCCGAGCTGGAAGCGCAGCACGAGGCACGGCAGGTGGCGTACTGGAGCGAGCGGCTGCAGCACTACGGCTGCCGTTGGCCGCAAGCCGAACTGGCGGCGCTGGCGCTGTACTTCTACCGCATGAGTGATACCGGCAAGCAATATGCCAAGGAAAGCGGCGCCAGCGGACGCGGGCTGTGGCAGCTGCACCGGCAGTGGCTGCTGTGGCTGCTGCAGCGCGCCATCGCCGAGCCCGACCCGGCACGGGTTTGGCCGGACGGCCAGCCACCGCTCCCGCCCAACCGCGGCCAACAGTAGCCCGCCATGAAAAATGCAGCCCGCTTCAGAAGGATGCGGGCCGCTACGCGGCTTCCACCTTGCCCTGCGCTTGGGGCGTGGCAGGGTGTGCGCGATGCTCCCGATCCGCCTGCCACACGAACAGCGCGCCCAGCAGCGTCAGCGCCAGCATGCTCCACAGCATGCTGTTGCCGGGCAAGGCGCTGAGCAGCAGGCCGGCCAGCACCGGGCTGCCGGCGGCCCCCAGCTGCGCCAGGTTCTGCGCGCCGTAGTAGCTGCCCTTCAGCTGCTCCGGCGCAATGGCATCGATATACAGATACTCCGCCGGCACCAGCAGGATCTCGCCCAGGGTGAACAACACCATCCAGCCGCACCACTGCCATAGCGACGGCGATAGCGCGAAACCGGCCAGGCCGCCGGCCAGCAGCAGCGAGGCCAGCATGATCCAGCGCAGCAGGTTGTGCGGCCGCAGCAGACGGCCCAGCCAGTACTGGCACAGCACCACGGTCAGCGCATTGCTGGTGATCAGTGCCGACATCCAGCGCAGCACCTCGGCATCGCTATGACCCTGCAGCAGATACAGCGACAGGTAATCGGAAAAGCGCCCGTGCACCACGCAGGCCAGCAGGCTGCCAATGGTGAACAGCACCAGGGTGCGGTCGCGGCGCAGCAGCTGCAGCGTGGCGCTGAACTGCAAGCGCGGGGCATGGCGCCCGCCATGACCGCGCGGCACCTGCCGCAGCAGCGGCAGGGCGATCAGCGCCAGCACCGCAGCCAGCACGAGCGCCCACGCCGGCCGGGAGCTGGCCAGCCAGCTGCCCAGCAAGGGGCCGATGGCGTAGCCGACATTGGCCAGGGTGTAGCGCAGCGAGAAGGCGCGACTGCGCTCGGCTGGCGGCAGCAGGTCGCTCAGCAGCGCCTTGAGCGCAATGCCAAACAGCACAAAGGCCAGCTCCACCAGCAGCAGCGCCACACCGGCCAGTGCCAGCTGCCGGCTGCCGGGCAGCAGCGCAAAGCCGACGGCCACCGCCAGCAGGGAACACTGCAGCAGGCGGCGGCGATCGCTGCGGTCCACCAGGTAGCCGGCGTAGAGGCCGCCCAAGGTGGCACTGACCAGTACCACGCCAAGCAGCAGGCCGATCTGCTGCGCCCCCAGCTGCAGCTGCCGGCCCAGCGTCAGCACCAAGAGCGGCGACACCAGCGCCCGGCTGATCGACAACACAAAGCTGCACAGCAGCAGCTGGCGCACTAAGGGCGAGAAACGCGACACGGGAATACTCCAGATGACATTAGCGCCAGTATCGACAAAAAAGCAGAAGCAAAAAATGGATAGAATGCCGGCAGACTACTTCCGCTTTTAGCCGGCCAAAGCTTGGCCGCAACAGGAGCAGACATGCGTCTGGAACAACAATACCGGCTGCTGTACCGGCACTACGGCGAGGGCGATGCCTACCCCGGCCTGCCGGCACTGGCAGCGCTGCTGAACTGCAGCGAGCGCAATGTGCGGCTGCAGCTGGCGCGCATGCAGGCGCAGGGCTGGCTGAGCTGGCTGCCCGGCCGTGGCCGCGGCCGGCGTTCCACCCTGCGCTGCCTGCTGTCACCCGACGCGCTGGCCTTGCAGGGCGTGGGGCAGCTGCTGGCACAGGGCGAGCTGGAACAGGCTTTCGCCCGCCTGCCGCCGGCACAGCGCGGCCAGCTGATGGCGCAGCTGCCGCGCTACCTGGGCGCCGGCAACAATCGCCGCCAGCTGCGCATCCCGCTGCATCGCCAGCTCACCACGCTGGACCCGATTGCGGTGAGCAGCCGGCTGGAGGCACACCTGGTGCGCCAGCTGTTCGACCGGCTGTGCGATTTCGACGTGCACAGCCAGACCCTGCTGCCGGCGCTGGCCCACCACTGGGAGGCGGCAGACGAGGCACGGCGCTGGCGCTTCTGGCTGCGCCCCGGCATCAGCTTTCACGACGGCACGCCGCTGGATGCCGCCGCGGTGGCCGCCAGCATCCGCCGGCTGGACAGCCCGGCCTGCCCGTGGCGGCGCCAGTACCGCGACCTGCGCGCCATCCGGGTACACGATGCGCTGTCGCTCAGTTTTGAACTGGCCGACAGCGACTGGCTGTGGCCGCAGCGACTGCTCACCGCCAATGCTTCCATCGTGCCGCCGCGCCGCGCCGCCGACTTTGCGCGCCAGCCGGTGGGCAGCGGGCCGTTCCGCGTGCTGCGCCATAGCCCGCAGCGGCTGACGCTGCAGGCCAACCCGCACTACTACCGTGCACGGCCGCTGCTGGACGAGATCGACCTGTGGGTTATCGAAGACGATGCCAGCACAGCGCAGGGCTTCGACCTGCGGCTGGATGCCGGCGACACGGTGCGGGCACTGCAATCGGCCTGCACCTACCTGTTGCCCAACCCGCAGCGCCCGCTGCTGGCCGATGCCGCATGCCGGCGCTGGTTGCTGCGCTTGCTGTCGCAGCCGGCGCTGGTCGCCACCGACGACCCGCTGCGCCGCCCGGCGCTGGGCCTGCTGCCGGACTGGCAACAGCCACCGGTAGCGCCCGGCGAGGCGGCGCTGCCCGCCGGCAGCAGGCTGCGGCTGGTCACCTACGAGCTGCCGGCCTTCCAGCCGCTGGCACAGGCGCTGGCAGCGAGGTTGGCCGCACACGGCATCACGCTGGATATCGACACCCTGAGTTACCCGCGTTACGAAGATCACCCCAGTTGGTGGCCGCACACCGACCTGGTGCTGTCCAGCGAGGTGCTGCACGACGACCGCGACTACAGCTGCCACGAGTGGTTCGGCAGCAACCCGGTACTGCAACAGGCACTGCGGGGGGAGGCCGGCGCGCGCATGGATGCGGCGCTGCTGGCGATCCAGCATCAGCCGGAGCGCGCGGCGCGCATGGCGGCCTACCGGCAGATAGGCGACTGGCTGGTGGCGGAAGGCTGGCTGCTGCCGCTGTCGCATGAGCGGCAGGGCATTCTGGCCAGCCCGGCCGTGGCCGGGCTGAAACTGGGGCTGAACGGCTGGATGGATTTCAGCAGCCTGTGGCTGAGGGAAGAAACGTGAAACCGGTGGCGGCTACCAGTTCACGCCATCGACGCGGCGGCGGTACCAGCCGGTAACCGACAAGCGCTGCTGGCTGGCCGGCAGCACCTCGTGCCAGAAACGGTCGGAGAGGAACAGCACCAGGGTGCCGGCTTCCGGCTCCACGTCGAGGTGTTGCGTGCAGTCGGCATCCAGGTACAGGCGGATCTGCCCGCCGGCATCCTGCGGCCAACCTTCGTTCAGATAGAACACCGTGGTCAGCGTGCGCGCGTCGTCATCGCGGAAGCGGTCCAGGTGCTTCTTGTAGAACGCGCCTTCCGGGTAAACGGCGAAGTGCGATTCCAGCTCGGCCAGCCCCAGGTACAGGCCGCGGTTCACCGCCTGCATCACCTCGTCCATCGCCGCGTTATAGGCCTGCACCGCCGGCAGCTCGGCCACCTGGTCCAGCCACAGCACCGAGTCGCTGCGGATCTCGGCGCGGCGCGCCTGGCCATCGCCACGGCCGGTGGCGGCCTCGTGGAAGCGTCCTTCCTGCCATACCTGCAGGCAGGCATCGCGCAGCTCGGCGGTAAGCGCAGCCGGCAAGGCATGGGGAATCACCACCCAGCCATCGCTGGCCAGGCGGTCGAGTACGGCATCAATATCGAATTGCAGGGACATCGCGAGCTTCGGCTAAAAATCGGACAGCCGGCTTTCTACCATGCGCGGCGGCGATCGCCAATGCGCGATATCAAGCCTGCAGCAGCCAGTTGATGCCGCCGCCACCCAGCAGCAGCCAACAGAACAACAAGGCGGCCAACAGCAGCGGGCGCCAGCCGGCGCGGCGCAGCGCGGCAAAGCGGGTATCCAGCCCCAGCGCCGCCATGGCGGCAGCCAGCAGCAAGCGATCCAGCTGCAGCAAGGCATCATGCAGGCCGGCGGGCAGCCAGCCGCTGCTGTTGAGGCCGATCACGGCGATGAAGCCAAAGGCAAACCACGGGATGGTAATGGAGATGGGCACGCGCTGCCCCGGCTGCGCCACGCGGCGTTGCCAGCCGGCCGCCAGCAACAGCAGGAACGGCGCCAGCAGCATCACCCGCAGCATCTTGGTCATCACTGCGCTGGCGGCGGCTGCCTCGCCCACCGCCTTGCCGGCCACCACCACCTGCGCCACCTCGTGCATGGTGGAGCCGGCCAGCACGCCATAGCCGGCCTGCGTCAGCCCCAGCGGCGCCAGCAGCCCGTACAGCCATGGGTATAGCAGCATGGCGATGCTGCCGAACAGCACCACGCCAGCCACCGCCACCCCGGCGCGCTCACCGCTGGCGCGGATCACCGGCTGGGTGGCCAGCACTGCCGCTGCGCCGCATATGGCGCTGCCGGCGCCGATCAGCACGCAGCTGTCGCGGTCCAGCCCCAGCCGCCGCCCCAGCCACAGCGCCAGGCCGAAGGTGCTGCCCAGCACCAGCGCATCGATCAGCAGCACCCGCCCGCCCAGCTGCTGCAGCTGACCCAGTGTCAGCTGCAGGCCGAACAGCACGATGCCGGCGCGCAGCAACTGCTGCCGGCTTAGTTGCAAGCCCGGCTGCCAGCTGACTGGCAACCGGCGCAGATTGGCCAGCAGCATGCCGCCGACAATCGCCAGCAGCAGCGGCGACACCGCATGCGCAGCCAGCCAGGGCAGGCCAGCCAGCCACTGTGCGGCAGCGGCGAGCAGGAGGGCGGCCAGCAGGCCGGGCAGACAGGCAGTAGGCGACATGGCAGGCACCACATGGTTGGACGGTGCTGTCAGCTTACGCAGCCGGCTTTTAGTGGTAAAACGGATAATATCGATCAATACCATTAGCAATACCGATCAATGACTCTCAAGCTCAGCCTGCGCGAACTGGAAGTGTTCGCCGCCATTGCCGATGCCGAATCGGTTACCCGCGCCAGCGACAGCCTGGCCATGTCGCAGTCCGCCGCCAGCCAGGCGCTGGCACAGCTGGAGGGCGCACTGGGTGCCGCGCTGTTCGACCGCGTGGGCCGCCGCCTGCAGCTGAACGAAAACGGCCGCAGCCTGCTGCCACGCGCCCGCGCCCTGCTGGACGAAGCGGCGGTGCTGCAGGGCATGTTCGGCAGCGCGGTGCTGTCGCTGCGGCTGGGCGCCAGCACCACCATTGCCAACTACCTGCTGCCGCAACGGCTGGCGGTGCTGCGCCGCGACTGGCCGCAATGCAAGGTTGCGCTGCAGGTGGCCAACACCCGCGACATCGTGGCGGCAGTAGCCGCGCTGCGGGTGGACTTCGGCCTGATCGAAGGCCCCTGCCACCACCCCGAACTGCACGCCACGCCGTGGCTGCAGGACGAACTGGTGCTGATCGCCGCCCGCGACCACCCGCTGGCCAGGCAGCCGCTATCCCGCGAACGGTTGGCCGCAGCACCCTGGCTGCTGCGCGAGGCCGGCTCCGGCACCCGCGAAGAGGTGGAACGCGTGCTGCTGCCTGAGCTCGGCAGCCTGCAACTGGAAATGGAGCTTGGGGATTCGGAAGCCATCAAGCGCGCGGTGGCCGCCGGGCTGGGCATCAGCTGCCTGTCGCGGCGCGTGGTGGCAGAGCTGCTGGCAGATGGCAGCCTGGTGGAACTGGACAGCGGCCTGCCGCCGCTGGCGCGCACGCTATGGTGCGTGCGCCACCGCGACCGCCCGGCGGGGCGCAGCATGCAGGCTTTTTTGCAGCTGGATGCCAATAAGGGTTAAGGACATCTGCTCACATCAACGCATTTGCACAAGCCGTCAGACAGTAGAACGATAGCGACCTAGCCCAGGCCCGTTGACGCGAGCCGGGCAAAATGGCATGCCCCAGGTCTTAAGCCGCCGCATGCCTGAGCCGCGCGACGCTAGCGCGCGGCGAGTTCGGCGGCGCCTGGGGCGTGCCGTTTTGCACGGGGTTTCGAGCAGTCCCGGGGAGCCGGGGATTGCCAAGGGGGCCGCGGTGGCCCCCTTGGCACGTGCGCCGGGCGGAACCGGCACCCGAATCAGCATCCGCGCAGCGGATTCAACACCACTGGCTCAAACGGGCCGGATCGCGGATCGCCTCATCTCCGCCCCGCCCACCAGCCATGCAGCCCGGCCCCCAGCACAATACCCAGCAGGGCCAGCAGCACGCCGCCGTCGCCGCTGCCGCTGGCGGTAAGCGCCGGCCCCGGGCAGACCCCGCAGATGCCCCAGCCGAGGCCGAACAGCACGCCGCCGGCCACACTGCGACGATCCAGCACGAACGGCCGCTGCTGATAGCTGCCACCCAGCAGGGGGGTTGGCCGCAGGCGTGGCCACAGCTGGTACACCAGCAGGTTTACCGTTACCGCGCTGCCCAGCACCAGCAGCAGCCCCAGGTCGCGGAAGTTGAGGAAATCCAGCACCGTTTCCGGCCGGGTCATCCCGGCATAGCTGAGGCCGATGCCGAACAGCAGGCCGGCCAGCAGCGTGGCCAGCCCTTGCAGCAAAGCATTTGCGCTCATGCTCACATCCCCCACCAGCTGAACAGCTGGGCGGTAACGATAGCCGTGCCCAGGAAGGTGATGACGATCGCCAGCGAGCCGCCGGACAGCGACGCCAGCCCGCAGATGCCATGCCCGGAAGTGCAACCACCGCCCAGGCGGGCGCCGAAGCCCACCAGCAGGCCGCCCAGCAGCAGCTTCCACGCCGGCAGCGCGGTGTGCGGCTGCGCCAGACCGGCCAGCAGCATCAGCACACCGCCCAGCAGCAGCCCCAGCGCGTACAGCAGGCGCCAGCCGCGGCTGTCGCGCAGTGCCGGCTGCTGGAAGAACGGCGTGCGCAGCAGGTAGGACCACACCGCGCTGAAGAAGGTACTGGCGCCGCCCAGGCGCCCGGTGGTGATGAACAGCAGCGCCACGCCGCTGCCGATCAGCAGGCCGCCAAGCAGGTAGCGCTCGAAACCGTGAGGGAAATACGCAAGCATGATGAGGCACCCCTGCCATCGCAATGGCTGACATTATACAAACAAAAATATTGTATCAGGCCAGCCGCCCTGCCCGCTGCTCAGTAGTTCTCCACTACCCGCTGGTAGTCGCCGCCAAGCCAGTGCAACACCAGCGGGAAATGGTCGCGCACGGCATCCGGGTGGGTGAGCAGGCTCACGTGGTCGTAGTCGTGACGGTGGCCCTTGTGCCGTGCCAGCAGCCGCAGCCGCGACAGGTGCTGGCCGCTTTCGTCGCGAAAGCGCTTCACATCGGCCGGGTGGCCGCGGCAGGGGTCGTTGTGCGCGGCAAAGTACAAGGCTGGCGGCAGCTGCTGGCGCTGCGCGGCAGCGGCGTAGTCGAAGCCGTCGTCGCTATCCACCCACGGCGCCACCCGTGCCCACTGCTTGCTCTGCCAGTGGCTCTTGTCGGTTTCGTCGTCCGCGCCCAGGCCGATGCGCTGCGCCGGCAGGTAGCCCACCGTGCGGCACAGCATGCGGCCAACGATGTTCCACATCAGGTCCACCTCCAGCCGCTTGCGCCAGTTGCGCACATGCACGCAGCGCTTGCTGCCGAAGTACACCAGGCTCTGCACCTCGGCAATCAGCTGCGGCTGGCGCAGCAGGCAGCTACTCATGTGCACGCCGCCCCAGGAATGCGCCATCCAGTGAATGGGCGCCCCACCCTTCATATGCCGCACCGCGGCATGCAAGGCGGGCAGGTCTTCGGTGATGGTTTCGGTCTGGCCATGGCGCGCGTGGCGGTCGATGCGCGGCGTGCTGTTGCCGCGCCCGCGCAGATCGGCCACGAACACATCGTAGCCATGCGCCGCAAGATACGGCGCCAGCCCCTTGCCGTTGGCGGAGTAGAAAATACGGCCATTGGCCATCACCCCGTGCAGCAGCAACACTGCCGGTGCATCCGGCTGGCGTTTGGGATGCAGGCGTTTCAGATACAGCGTGTCGCGGTCGTTGACCGGCAGGTAGATGTCATCCTGACGTATGTCCATGATTCCTCGCATTGTGGTGCTAGCCTGGCTGTCTGATGCAGCCATTCAAACAAGCGACTGAATAGAACGCCATTGCTGCCATGGCGTCAACCGGAAACCATCCGCCAGCCACCTGCTTGCTGTGCTAGTTGCCACAGAGGAAAAGCCGTAGACTGCCGCCTTTCCGTTTTTTACCGCGTGGCGCCAGCCACGCCCGCCATGCCCTTTTCCTCCTTTGCCCTGGACCCGGCGCTGCTGCACGCGCTGGATGAAGCCGGCTACCCGGCCGCCACCGCCATCCAGCAGGCGGCCATTCCGCTGATTCTGGCTGGCCACGACCTGCTGGCCACCGCCCCCACCGGCGCCGGCAAAACCGCCGCCTACTGCCTGCCGCTGCTGCAAAAGTGGCTGCACACCAGGGGCCAGCACGGCAAGCGCTGCAGCCTGATTCTGCTGCCCACCCGCGAGCTGGCGCAGCAGGTTGGCGCCACGCTGCAGCAGCTGGCCGCGCACCTGCCGCGCTGCAAGATCGTCACCGCCTATGGCGGGGTATCGATCAACCCGCAGCTGCTGGCGCTGCGCGGCGGAGCGGACTTCCTGATTGCCACCCCGGGGCGGCTGCTGGACCTGGTCGCTAACAACGCCGTGGCCATGGCCGACATCGACACCCTGGTGCTGGACGAAGCCGACCGCCTGCTAGCGCTGGGCTTTGCCGACGAGCTGAACCGCGTGCTGGCGCTGCTGCCGGCCAAACGGCAGACGCTGCTGTTCTCCGCCACCTTTGCGGCCAACATCAAGCAACTGGCCGCCGAGCTGTTGCAGCAGCCGCAGCGGGTAAGCATCACCGCCGACACGCCGGACATCACCCAGCGCGCCATCGAGGTGGATGCCCGCCGCCGCAACGCGCTGCTGCTGCACTTGTTGCAACAGGAGGGTTGGCCGCAGGCCATGCTGTTCGTCAACAGCAAGCACGACGCCGCCGAGCTGGCGCAATGGCTGCAGCGCGAAGGCATCCGCGCCGCCGCGCTGCATGGCGAGCTGGCGCAGGGGCGGCGCGAGCGGGTGCTGGAGAATCTCAAGAACGGCACGCTGCAGCTGCTGGTGGCCACCGACCTGGCGGCACGCGGCATCGACGTGCCAGCGCTGCCGGTAGTGGTCAACATGGCGCTGCCGCGCTCGCCGCAGGATTACAGCCATCGCATCGGCCGCACCGGCCGCGCCGGGCACAGCGGCATGGCCATCAGCCTGATCGACGCCGACAGCCGCGCCCACTTCCGCCTGATCGAGAAGCGCCTGGGCCTCTCCCTGCCGCGCGAAGTAGTGCCCGGTTTCGAACCAACCGACCAGCCGGCCCCGCGCCTGCTGGCCAGCGACGACAACGGCGGTATCAAGGGCAAGCGCATGAGCAAGAAGGACAAGCTGCGGGCGGCAGCGGCCGCAGCACAGAACGGGCAGCCGACATGAAAAATGCGGCCAACCGGGCAAGGTTGGCCGCATCGGGGCGGAACAAGTTTTAGCAATTGATACCTTCTTGGCCGTCAATCAACGTTGTGAAGCGCCAGATTGCCCCACGGGGAGCGCCGGCCAAAATGGTGTTCGCCAGGTTTTAAGACGGCACTTGAGCCGTTTGACGTTAGCAAACGGCGAATTGCCGGCGCCTGGCGAATGCCTTTTTGGCCGGGGTTTCGCGGACCATTGGGGCGAGCGGGGTCGCGAGGGGGCGGCGGCACGCCCCCTGGCCCGTCTGCCGGGCGGAACCGGCGACTTCAAACATCATCCGCGAAGCGGATACAAAACCTGACGCGGTAAACGTTGGGCTTCGCTGCGCTCAACCCAACCTACGCTCGGCAACACAGAACGGGAAGCCGGCATGAAAAATGCGGCCAACCGGGCAAGGTTGGCCGCATCGGGGCGGAACGGACTGCAATCGTAGGGTGGGCAAAGCGCAGCGTGCCCACCAGTGAAACCTTGCCGGTGGGCACGGCCTACGGCCTTTGCCCACCCTACGGGTCATACGACGCTCAGCTCTCCCAGCGCTCCTCGCGCCAGGTCGCCATTTCCTCTTTATCGAGGAAGGTCCACGCCACCAGGCGGCTGATCTTGTTGCCCTGCGCCATGTCGATCACCACCACGCGGCGGGCATCGCACATTTCCAGCTCGCGCTGCAGGCCGCGCACATTGTCCACCTTGGACACCAGCGAGCTGAACCATGCCACCTGGTGGCCGTAGCGCACGCTCTGCCGCGCCATGGTGGCCAGGAAGAACTCCTCGCCGCCCTCGCACCACAGCTCGTGATGCTTGCCGCCGAAGTTCAGCTCGACATTGGCCATGCGCTGGCCGGTAAGGTTGGCCACCTTGCGCCGTGCTGCCGACTCCGCCTCCTGCGCCGAGCCGTGGAACGGCGGGTTGCAGATGGTCAGGTCGAAGCGGTCGTCGCGCTTGATGATGCCGTCGAACACATCGCTCGGGTTGGTCTGCTGGCGCAGCTTGAGGCCGCTTTTCAGCTGCGGGTTGGCGTCCACCAGCAGGCGCGCCATGCGCAACGCGTCGGCGTCGATATCGCAGCCGACAAAGCGCCAGCCATACACGCTGCGGCCAACAATCGGGTAGATGCAGTTGGCGCCCACGCCCACGTCCAGCACGGTAACGCGCTTGGGGATGGTGCCCTTATTGCTCTTGGCCAGCAGGTCGGCGGCATGGTGCAGATAATCTGCGCGCCCCGGTACCGGCGGGCACAGGTAGCCCGGCGGAATGTCCCAGTACAGCACGCCGTAGTGATGCATCAGCAGTGCGCGGTTCAGCGCCTTCACCGCAGCCGGATTGTGGAAATCCACGGTCTCGATGCCGTGTTCGTTGTGACGCACGAACTCGGCCAGCTCGGGATTGACCGCGATCAGCTTGGCGAAGTCGTAGGGGTCGCGATGGACGCTGCGAAAATGCAGGCCAGGTTTGGGTGCAGAAGTAGTCATGGCAGATACCGCAAGAGCAATCGGCGGATTGTACGGATTTATCGCGCACTGTGCAGGCTTGCGGCCAAGCTTATGCCCACGGCTTGGCCGCAAAACTTACACCGCAGGACGCCCCGGGCTGCCCGGCAGGTACTTGCTCCACACCCGGCGCATATCGCGCGCCGAGCCGAAACCGGCACCCTCCGCCGCGCGCTCCACGCTGACACCCTGCTGCAGCAGCTGGCGCACCAGCGAGATACGCAGCCGCTGCTGGTACTCGACGATGCCCACCCCGGCCTGTTCGCGGAACAGCCGGGTAAGGTGGCGCGGGCTCAGGTGCACGCGCCCGGCCAGTTCCTCCACCGCCCAGCGCTGCGCCGGCTCGCGTGCGATCAGATCCTGCGCGCGGTGTACTGCCGGGTGCAGGTGGTTGCGGTAGGCCAGCCACGGCGACAGCTGCGGATCGTCGCCGCTGCGCCGCATGTACAGCACCATGCGCCGCGCCACGCGGGCGGCAATGTCGGCGCCGGCATGACGCTCGATCAGCGCCAGCGCCAGGTCCATGCCGGTGGTGATGCCGGCCGAGGTGGCGATGTTGCCATCCTCCACGAAGATGCGGTTGTCCAGCACCCGTGCCGCCGGCGCCACGGCTGCCAGCTTGCCGACAATGCTGTGATGGGTGGTGCAGCTGCGGCCATCCAGCAGCCCGGCCATGCCGGCCAGTAGCGCGCCGGAGCAGATGGTGGCCAGCTGCACCTGCGGCGTGATGTGCCGGCGCAGCCAGGCCACCAGCTGCTGCGCCTCGGGTGTAGCGTAGTCGGCGTCTTCATCCACCGTGCCGCACAGCACCACCAGGCTGCCGTCGGCCAGAACCTCTGGTAGGGGGTCGATCAGCGAGGCCAGCCCCAGCGAGCTGACGCATTCGCGCGCCGGGCCGGCCACGCGCAGGCGGAACGGCGCCCCCTCGTCGATGGCCATGCGCAGTGCCTCGGCCGGGCCGACGAAATCCAGCGCCAGGTAGCGCGGGGTGAGCAGGAACCAGATATCCATGCGATCTCCGGCTTACAGCTCGCCCAGCTTGATGTCCGGCGTGTAGTCGCCGTCCACTTCCTTGACGATGGCCTGGCCGGCGATCACCCGTTCGCCGTTGAAGGTGAGCGTGGGCTGGCCGTGCAGCTGCCAGCCGCGGTTCAGCGCCTCGGTAACGCGATGGCAGAAGGCGGAATCGTCGGGGCCGGTCAGCAGGCGGTACAGCTTCATCAGTCGTGCTCCTTACAGCATTGCGCGGTAAACAATGAATCCGGTGGCACTCGCCAGCTGGTCATACAGCCGGCGAGCGGTGGCGTTGTCCTGGTGCGTGTGCCAGTACACGCTGGGGCAGCCCCGGGCGCGGGCGGCATCTTCCACTGCCGCGATCAGCGCCCTGGCCACGCCCTGCCCGCGCGCCTGTGGCGCGGTGAACAGGTCCTGCAGGTAGCAGGCGTAGTGCGGCAGCAGCGTGTTGCGATGGTAGATGCAGTGCGCCAGCCCCAGCACTTGCCCGTCCCGCTCCGCCAGCAGCAGCTGCATCGGCTCGGCCTCATCGAGCAGCCCCAGCAGCCGCTGCCAGGTGAGGCGCACTTGCGCCTCGGGCAAGGCCGTGTCGCCGTGGCGGCCGTAGAAGGCGTTGTAGCCGGCCCACAGCTCACACCAGGCCGGGAAATCGGCGGCCGTGGCCGCGCGGATTTGCAGCGCCATCAGGCTCTCCCCAGCGCCGGGCGGCGGGCCAGCGCCAGCAGCCGCGGGCCGAGCATATTGATGACCAGGCCGGACACCAGCACCACGCCGCCGGCCAGCTGCCAGAAGCTCAGTCGTTCGCCCAGCGTCACGGCCGAGGAAAACACCCCCACCAGCGGCACCAGCAGCGAATACGGCGCCACCACGTTGGCCGCATGCCGCGACAGCAACTTGCTCCACTGGCCGTAGCCGAACAGGGTGGCAACCAGCGCCAGATAGGCGATGGCGAACAGGCTCTTGCCGCTGGCTACCTGCGCCCAGTCGATGCTGGCCGACTCGAACATGGCGGACAGCGCGAAGAACGGCAGGATAGGAGCCAGGCTGCTCCACACCACCAGCCCCAGCATGTCCGGCTTGTAGCCGGCGCCCACGATGCGGCGCACCACCACGTTGGAAAACGCCCAGCTGGCCGCGGCGCACAGGGTAAGCAGGAAACCGGCCAGCGGCATGCCGGCGGCGCCCAGGCCACCGATCAGGTACAGGCCGACACCGCCAACGATCAGCCCGCCCAACTGCCAGCGGGTAAAGCTCTCGCGCAACCAGGCCATGCCGATCAGCAGCGTAAAGAAGGCGGAGGACTGCAGCACGATGGAAGCCAGCCCGGCCGGCATGCCCAGCTTCACCGCCGAGAACAGGCAGGCAAACTGCCCCAGCCCCATGGTGAGGCCGTACAGCAACAGCCAGCGCCACGGCAGCGCCGGGCGGCGCACGAACAGCAGGCCGATGCCGGCGGCGGCGCTAAAGCGCAAGGCCCCCAGCAGGAACGGCGGCACCCCCACCACTCCCCACTTGATGACCACGAAATTGAAACCCCACACCGCCACGATGGCGAGGGCGATCAGACGGTCTTGCCAGTTCATGGCTTGCTCTCCGCTTGCATGCAAAAAGTAGCGATACAACTGGTACCGCACCCATGCCGTCACCATACGCCAGCCATCACGGCGACAACAGCAACAGTGTGTTCAACATTGTCCGGTTACAGCTGCCGTGGCTTGTAGATGCGCTGCGTGCTGGCAGGGTTGGCCGCCAGCCGCGCACCCGTGCGTCGTGGCCGCGGCTGCAGGTCGCCACCGCAGTTGGGGCAGCCATGGCCCAGCCGGGCCGCGCAATCGTGGCAGAAAGTGCATTCAAAACTGCAGATGAAGGCCCCGGCCAGATCGGCGGGGAGGTCGCGGTCACACAGTTCACAGCCGGGTCGCAGGGCAAGCATGTTATCGCTCCAGGGTTGGCCGCCGCTCTGGCAGGCACAGTGACAATAAGCGCCATTGTGCCGCAGTACATAGCTGCTTGCGATGCGCCATGCGGCCAGCTTGCGGACAGATTGCGCCATCCATGTATCCATGCATGCCCATAGCAGGAATAGCGCCAGCGGCCATGCTGTAAGCAGCCGGATACAAAGCCGACAACAGCGCGACAAGGCCACCGGCGACACTGCAGCCTGTCGGGGAAAGCCCCACTGCACGAAAGCCCAGATCATGAACACTCGCATTGTTACCCGTGGCCTTGCCACCCTGGCCGCCACCCTGTTGCTCGGCACCGCCCTGGCGGCGCCGCCGCAGCCTACTGCCGTGCCTGCCGGCTGCCAGCTGCCGGCCCGCGAGCATGGCCCGGAAAAAGGCGGCGCCCTGTCGCTGGAACCGCTACTGCCGCAACTACAACTGAACGCGCGGCAGGATGCGCTGTGGCAGCAGGCGGAAACCGCGCGCCTTGCGCGCCAGATCGCCCAGCGCCGCGCCATGCAACAGGCACACGCCACCCTGCAGAGCAATCTGGCCAACCCCAAGCTGCCTCTGTCGCTGGCGCTGCGCGATGCCTTGCCGGTAGTGGCCGACAGCCCTTATGCCGGCGTGGAATGGGCGGCATTCTTTGATAGCCTGAACCCGCAGCAGGTACAGCAAGTGCGACAATTCCTGCTGGCCCGCCCCGGTGATGGCATCATGCCAGCCAAGCCGGACATGCCTGCCGAGGGTATGCCGCCCCGATCCTGAGCTGGGTCGCCGCGCGGTGGCGGCATTTGCTGCCAGCCACTGCGCCTGCCCCACTCCCCGTAACGGAATACCGCTATGTCAGCCCAAGCCACCCGCCTACTGATTGTCGATGACGACCCGGACATTCGCAGCCTGCTTGCAGACTACCTGCAGGGCTACGGCATGCAGTGCAGCAGCGTTGCCAATGGCAGCGCCATGCTGGAGCTGCTGGCGCGCGACAGCTTCGACCTGATCATTCTCGACCTGATGCTGCCGGGCGAGGACGGGCTGTCGCTGTGCCGCCAGCTGCGCGGCCAGGGCGAAACGCCCATCATCATGCTGACTGCGCGTGGCGAAACCGCCGACCGCGTGGTAGGGCTGGAACTGGGCGCCGACGACTACGTGGTAAAGCCATTCGACCCGCGCGAACTGGTGGCGCGCATCCATACCGTGCTGCGCCGCAGCCGGCGCCAGGCGGCGCCGCTGGAAGTGCAGGAAGTGCGCTTTGCCGGCTGGACGCTGCACCACATCAAGCGCGAAATCACCACCCCGGATCAGTTACTGATTCCGCTGTCGCATGCCGAATACCGGCTGCTGTGCGTGTTCCTGGAGCGCCCGCAGCGCGTGCTCAGCCGCGAGCAGCTACTGGATGCGGCGCGCGGCCGCACCATCGAGGCCTTCGACCGCAGCATCGACCTGCTGGTATCACGACTGCGGCAGAAGCTGGGCGATGACCCCAAATCGCCGCGGCTGCTGAAGACCGTGCGCGGCGAAGGCTATCTGCTGGACTGTAAGGTGGAATGAACGGAACCCGATAATGAAACGCCTGGCTAGCCTGTTCCCAGACACCATGTTCACCCGCCTGTTCGGTCTGGCGGTAGCGGCATTGCTGACCACCCACCTGGTGATGACCAGCCTGTTCCTGTTTTTCGAGCCACCACGCGAGCCGCCGCCGCCACCGGCCAGCACGGCCAGGGCAAGCGCGCCGCCGCTGCTGGCCAGTACCCCCTTGCGCCATGCGCCACCGCCACCGCGCTCCCACTTTCCACCGGCATTCTGGCTGGGCCAGCTGCTGACCCTGGCGATCATGAGCCTGGTGGCCTGGTACGGCGCCCGCCGCCTGGCGCGCCCGATTCAGCACCTGACCCATGCCGCCGCGTTGCTGGGCGACAACCTGCAGGCCCCGCCGGTACAGGAGACCGGCCCGCGCGAAACCCGTCAGGCGGCACGGCTGTTCAACCGTATGCAGGACAAGCTGCGGCTGCAGATGGCCGAGCGCAGCCGCTTTCTGGCCGCGGTATCACATGACCTGCGCACCCCGCTTACCCGCATCCGCCTGCGCTGTGCGCAGCTGGACGATGCGGCGCTGCAGGCACGGCTGGGCAAGGATATAGACGATATGGCGGCGATGCTGGACGCCACCCTGGCCTACCTGCGCGATGACGCCAAGGAAGAAGCCTGGCAATGGCTGAATGTCACCGCGCTGCTGCAGGCCATGGCCGAAGATGCCGAGGAGCTGGGTCACCGCGTACAGGTCAGCGGGCATGCCGACCGGGTGTACACCCTGCCGGCCAGCCTGCGCCGCTGCCTGGAGAACCTGCTGGAAAACGCCATGCGCTATGGCGGCGGCGCGGCGGAGATTACCCTGCAGCGCCAGGATGGCGAGCTGCGCATCGATATCCACGACCACGGCCCCGGTATTCCGGAAGCGCAGCTGGACGTGGTATTCGAGCCGTTCGTGCGGCTGGAGGAGTCGCGCAACCGCCACACCGGCGGCACCGGGCTGGGCCTGTCGATCTCCCGCGAGGCGGCGCGCCGGCTGGGTGGCAGCCTCACGCTGTTCAATGCCGCCGAGGGCGGCCTGACCGCCCGCCTGACCCTGCCGCTGGACCACGGTGCCGCTTTGTATCGAAACTGATACCAAGCCGCTACATGCACTGGACATAGTCCCTACACACTGGCAACAGCCCGCCATCCCGGCGGGTGTATGCGTGTGCCCGCAGTTTCGGGTACAGGGAGAAGGATCATGACAAGTGCAATCGGTAGTTATGGCAGCTATCAGAGCATGATGCCTGCCATGCAGGGACCGCGACCGCGCCGGCCGGAGGCCAGCGATATCGCCGCGCAGATATTCAGTGAGCTGGACACCGGCCAGCAGGGCTATCTGCAGGAAAGCGATTTCAGCGATGTACTCGGCGCCAGCGGCAGCAGTGATGGCGCCGAGCTGTTTGCGGCGCTCGATGGCGACAGCGACGGCAAGCTGACGCAGGACGAACTGACCAGCAAGCTGCAGGAAATCGCCTCGCAGCTGGACAGCGGCTTCAATGCCATGCGTACCCAGGGCATGCCGCAGATGATGGCTGGCGGCATGCAGGGAATGGGCGGTATGCCGCCTCCGCCGCCACCGGGCGACGACGAAGGTCTGGATGCCGAGCAGCTATCGGCCATGGCCAGCAGCGCCAGCGAAAACGGCGACACCACGGCCGCCGAACGCTTTGCCAACCTTGCGGCCAACCTGGACGCCGCCGACACCGATGGTGACGGCAAGGTCAGCTTCCAGGAAAGCATTGCCTACCAGCAGGCGCAGAATGGCAGCAGCAGCGCCGATGCCAGCGGCAGCGACAGCCAGGGCGGCGGCGTGAACGAACGCTCGCTGCAACGGCTGCTGGGCATGCTGCGCCTGTACGGCAACAGCGACGACAGCAGCAGCCAGCAGCTCAGTATCGCTGCGTAAACGCGGCCGGCGCGGTGGGGTGCGCCGGCAGGAACAGCTCGGCCAGCATGCAGCGCACGCCGCCGCCGCCCAGGGTTTCAATCACCGGAATGGCCGGCGTCAGCAAGCGGCCATGGCTGGCCAGCCGGCTGCGCTGCGACGCGTCCAGCGCGTCATGCGCGCGTTGCGACAGCACCACCAGCGGCTCGCCGCTGGCGTTGTGCAGCGCCAGCATATTGCCGGCCAGCGCCACCACCTGCGCCCGGCTGATCGCAATCACCTCCTTGCCGTCGGCCTGCAGCTGCTGCTGCAGGCTGCGGCGTTCTTCCGCATCTTCCACTGCCTCCAGGCACACCACGGCCCAGTCCGGACCCACGCACATCAGCACATTACTGTGGTAGATCGGCCGCCCGGCGGCATCGGTGGCGGTAAAGGCAGTGACCTGGTAGCCGATGCGTTCGGCAAAGGCCTGCAGCTCGCCGGCATCGGTACGGGTGGACAGCGCGGCGTAGATACGGCGCTGCGCACGGTCCAGCACCATGCTGCCGGTACCTTCCAGGTAGCGGCCCTGGTGCTCCGCCGCCGACAGGTCCACCAGCTCGCGCACCGCGAAGCTGCCACGCAGCCAGGCCACGATGTCCACGCGGCGCTCCAGCCGGCGGTTGGCGCCCTCCATCGGGTACAGGAACAGCCGGCCATCGGCATGGGTGCTGAACCAGTTGTTGGGAAAGATGGAATCCGGCGTGTGCGGCTCGGGCGTGTCCTGGAACACGTCCACGGTGACACCGTTGGCACGCAGCAGCGCTACGTAGGCATCGAATTCGGCCACGGCAGCAGCCTGCGCGGTTTCGGCATCCAGCGTGGCCTGCTGGTAGGCATTGCTGGCGGCGGTATCCGGATTGAAGCCGAAACGACAGGGGCGAATCATCAGGACGCGATTGGTGGTTTGCATGGCAGTGTCGGGCAGTGGCCGTGAAGTGGACATGGCTGGATTGTGCAAAAGGTGTCGCATTGATAAACGACGAATCCATGCTGCGTGACGCACACTTGCGGTTGTTATCACGCCCCGCCACAGCGGATTCCGCTGCGGCCAAACGCTGGATTCGACCGCCCTCCTGCCTACAAGACCACGCCCATGCAACTGGACCGTATTGATCTGCTGATCCTCGACATCCTGCGCCGTGATGGCCGCATCACCTACCAGGCGCTGTCCGAGCAAGTGCACCTGAGCCCCCGCCCCTGCCAGGAACGGGTGCGCAAGCTGGAGCGCGCCGGCATCATTCGTGGCTACCACGCCGCGGTCAGCCTGCCGCAGCCGGAAGGTGTGGTGGTGATGGCGCAACTGGCGCTGGGGGACAAGCTGGGGCGCACCGCGCAACAGGCGTTCGAGGACACCATGCGCAATACGCCGGAGGTGGAGGACTGCTGGCTGGTAAGCGGCGAGTTCGATTACCAGCTGCGGGTGCGCTGCCACGATCTGGCGCACTTTCGCGAGCTCTCCGGCGGCTGGCTGGATGACAAGCGTTTTCGCATCAGCCGCATCGTCAGCAGCCCGCAGCTGCAGCAGATCAAGCTGGGCGGGCGCGGCTAGCCCGGCAACGATGGGCACACCGCTTACCACTCTGCTGCTTGCATTGCGACACTGCCTTGCCGATCACCACCGTCTTGTTGCGTAAACCTGTGCACTAGCGGTTGCGACCTTTGCGTCTTAGCAATCCGGCTGTTTTGCAGTGCCATGGTGCCATGGCCGATAGCTGTCGGCATGACTGGCAAGCCATTGCTGTATCAAATGCTGGCTATCAAAACGTTCTGGATGATAGCGAGGATGCCAGTAGGCCAAACCATGATGCAGCAGTGACCAGCCAAAGCCCTCACGTCCCCAGGCTAGCTGCATGCTGCGCCACAGCGTGTGTCGCAGCTGCCCGCGACGAAGCGCACCGTCTTTCCAGAGCATGTGCCAGTACTGGCGACAAAACAGCAGGCTGAAATTCAGGCTCACCAACAGAAACAGCAAGTTCCGCCGCCAATAACCACCACCAGCACGGTGGTACAGCTCGAAACACACCGCCTTGTGCTCCAGCTCCTCTACCGCATGCCATTGCCACAGCAAGGCCAGCCATGGTTCTGCCTGCTGCAGCAGCTGTGGGCGCCGCAACAGGTAATCGCCCAGAATTGTGGTGTAGTGCTCGTAGGCACAGACGATTGCCAGCCGTGACAGGACATGCATGCTGTGGGCCTGCTGCTGCAAGCGCGTGATTGTTTTTGCTACCACGCTGCGAAAGCCCCGGCGGTGCATGCTGTCGTTGTAGAGCTGGTGCTGACGGCTATGTATGGCCTCCTGTACCACGAAGGCCTGTAGTTCATGGTTGAACGATGTCACCAGTGGTGACGACAGCTCGGCAGCTACCGCACGTACCACATCGATGAAGAAGCGCTCTCCCGATGGAAACAACCAGGACAGCGCATTGAACACGTGGCTGGCGGCGGCGTCACCACCATTCCAGCGCACAGGGAAATCTTGTCCGAAGCTGATATTGGGGACACGAGGTGTGATGCTGATCATGCTGGAGACTCCGGTATGCCAGCTATCAGCTTATGCCGGGAATGCCGCAATCTGCAGAGTCAGAAGCGCAGCAATTCAAAACGCATAATCCGGCCACCAGACTTGCCCGCAGGTAGCAAGCACATAACAAACTGCAGCCTCACAACGGCGGGCGGCTCCAGCGCGTCGTGATAGCAGCATATCTGCCATTACTGCGTATCATCGACAAGCCTTGATCCAGCTGCCGCAGTGCGCTTTCCGCCCGCAAATTGGTTCGGGAAAAACTCAGATACAGCGGGTTTTCTATCACCTTGCCTACCACTTGCAGCTTTCCATACAGCTCATAGGAATAGGCACCCTGCAGATAGTCGGCCACCCGGGTGTACACCAGCGCGTAATCCAGCCGCCCCAGAGCCAGCTTGCGCAAACTGGCCAGATCATTGCGCGCGTACTCCTTGATCATGCGCCGGTCGGTTTCCACCTCGGTGCCGTAGGTATAGCCATTGGTCAGCCCCACCCGTTTGCCGGCCAGGTCGGCCAGGGTAACCGGCTGCGACTTGCCGCTCTGGGCATAGATGGTGATTGCGCCATGGAACAATGGCTGCTGGCCGAACAGGAAGCGGTCGCGGGTGCTGCTGTCCTGCAGCGAGTTGAAACAACCTACTTCGCGTCCAAGCTCGGTCTGCCGCATGCAGCGCGCGTACGGCATGCTGCGGAACAGCACCTCCACCCCCACCGCGCGGTAAGCCTCGCGCACGATCTCCACCGCCATGCCCACTATCTTGCCATTGTGCACGGCGGCAAACGGGTACCAGTCGTCCTCCACCGCCAGGGTGAGCCGCTCGGCGGCATGGCAGACAGGCAGTAGACAAGCCAGCAACAACAGGTAGGGACGCAACTTCACTCGCACACTCCGGCACTCGGATATTTATGCGGCTCATTCTGCCAGTTAAGAAAGTCATTAACCATTGCTTAAACAGGGTTTTAAAGAACGGGCACGGATTACCGGGGATACGCTATTTTCCCGGCTGGCAGGCAACAAAAACGCCCGCCCCGGTTACCGGGCGGGCGTTTTGAAATTTGCGGCCAACCTTGGCCGCAAGCCATGCCTTAGCCAGCGCTGACCGGAATCTTGCCAATCTTCACGCGCCACTCGGCCGGGCCGGTGTTGTGCACGGAAGTACCGTTGGAATCCACTGCCACGGTTACCGGCATATCCTGCACCTCGAACTCGTAGATGGCTTCCATGCCCAGATCCTCGAAGCCCACCACGCGGGAGGCCTTGATCGCCTTGGACACCAGGTAGGCGGAGCCGCCCACTGCCATCAGATACACCGCCTTGTTGTCCTTGATCGCCTCGATGGCGGTCGGGCCGCGCTCGGCCTTGCCGATCATGCCCAACAGGCCAGTCTGCTCCAGCATCTGGCGGGTGAACTTGTCCATGCGGGTAGCGGTGGTGGGGCCGGCCGGGCCAACCACTTCGTCGCGCACCGGGTCAACCGGGCCCACGTAGTAGATGAAGCGGTTGGTGAAGTCCACCGGCAGCTTCTCGCCCTTGTTCAGCATGTCCACCATGCGCTTGTGCGCGGCATCGCGGCCGGTGAGGATCTTGCCGTTGAGCAGCAGCACATCACCCGGCTGCCAGCTGGCCACTTCTTCCGGGGTGATGCTGTCCAGGTTCACGCGCTTGCCGTTGGAGCTGTCGTAGGTGATTTCCGGCCAGTCTTCCAGCTTCGGTGCTTCCAGTTTGGCTGGGCCGTTGCCGTCCAGGTGGAAATGCACGTGGCGGGTAGCGGCACAGTTCGGAATCATCGCAACCGGCAGGCTGGCGGCGTGGGTCGGGTAGTCCAGGATCTTCACGTCCAGCACGGTGGTCAGGCCGCCCAGGCCCTGCGCGCCGATGCCCAGCGCGTTCACCTTCTCGAAGATTTCCAGGCGCAGCGCTTCCACACGGCTCAGCTCGGCGCCGCTGGCGGCCTTGGCCTTCAGCTCGTGGATGTCCACGTGGTCCATCAGCGATTCCTTGGCCAGCAGCATGGCCTTTTCCGGGGTACCGCCGATGCCGATACCCAGAATGCCCGGCGGACACCAGCCGGCGCCCATGGTCGGTACCGTCTTGATCACCCAGTCAACGATGCTGTCGGACGGGTTCAGCGCGTAGAACTTGGACTTGTTCTCCGAGCCACCGCCCTTGGCGGCACAGATCACTTCCACGCCGTCGCCTTCCACGATCTCGAAGTGCACCACCGCCGGGGTGTTGTCCTTGGAGTTCTGACGCTTGCCGGCCGGATCCAGCAGCACGGAGGCGCGCAGCTTGTTGTCCGGGTTCAGGTAGGCGCGACGCACGCCTTCGTTGACCATCTCCTGCACGCTCAGGGTGCTGTCCCACTGCACTTTCATGCCCACTTTTAGGAACACCACGGCAATGCCGGTATCCTGGCAGATCGGGCGGTGGCCTTCGGCACACATGCGGCTGTTGATCAGGATCTGCGCCATGGCGTCCTTGGCCGCCGGGCTTTCTTCGTGCAGATACGCCTGGTACAGCGCGTCGATATAGTCTTTCGGGTGGTAGTAACTGATGTACTGGAAGGCATCGGCGATGCTCTGGATGAAGTCTTCCTGACGGATGATGGTCATTATTGCGATCTCCAGCGTGGGGCTGTTTCAGGTTAGCCCGCCCATTTTAGGCAGTTACGCTGCACTGCGCCATCGTTGGGTCACCACCACCGGGTTCGCCAGCCATGAACGGGCATGACGACACTGCCTGGCGGTGCAGCAATGCAAAAAGCCAACTCGAAGAGTTGGCTTTTTACTTGAAACTTGGTTGCGGGGGCAGGATTCGAACCTACGACCTTCGGGTTATGAGCCCGACGAGCTACCAGACTGCTCCACCCCGCGGCAGAGAAGAACAATAGTAACTGTAGACCATTTCCCCGTCAACAACTTTATCAATTTATTTTATGGCACGCGGTTCAGGCAGCGGTCTGCACATAGGCGTTGGCCGGGTACAGCACGCTTTCCACGCCTGCGGGGGTGCGCATGGTGACTTCGTAGCGGCGGCCGATGGCGCGCACGTTTACCACTTCGAAGCGCACGACTTCACCTTTGTCGGTTGTTTCCAGGATGTTATGGCCAGGCAACAGTTGGCTGATTTGCATGATATTTACCTTTGCGTTGTCATTCTTGTTATGCCGATTATGATTCGGAATGATAGTTTGTATTTACAAATTACTGTATTGCGATTGAATTGACCATAGGTAGTTTCACGGAGTTCCCGCTTGCCGCGGCAGAATGTCTACACATATGGCTTAAGCCTGTGGCAGCTTAGCCCAGCCGCATGACAGCGCTGTGACATGCATCAACAAAAACGCCCCGCTAGTAGCGGGGCGTTTGCTTGCCATGCTGGGGAAGGCTTAGCCGATGCGCATGCCCGGCTCGGCACCGTCGTCGGCATCCAGCAGGAACAGGCCGGAGCCGTCTTCCACGCCGGAGGCACACACGATCATGCCCTGCGACACGCCAAAGCGCATCTTGCGCTCGGCCAGGTTGGCTACCACGATCACCTTGCGGCCAACCAGCTTCTCGGGCTCCTGGTAGGCAGCGCGGATGCCGGAGAAGATGTTACGGGTTTCAAAGCCCAGGTCCACGCTGAACTGCAGCAGTTTGTCGGAGCCTTCCACAAAGTTGCAGGCCAGTACCTTGCCCACGCGCAGATCCAGCTTGGCAAAGTCGTCGATCTTGATGGTGTCGGCCAGCGGCTCGTAGTTGGCCGCGGCGGTCGGTGCTTGTGTTTCCATACTCTGTTTGTTCGCTTCGATGAGTTTGTCGATCAGCACCGGGTCGATGCGCTGCATCAGGTGCTGATACGGTTTGATGTGGTGGTTCAGCAGCAGCTGCTGCGCATCGGCCCACTGCAGCGGCTCGATGTTGAGGAACACTTCCACGCTCTCCGCCAGCTTGGGCAGTACCGGCTTCAGGTAAATGGTGAGCAGGCGGAAGGCGTTGATCAGCACGCTGCACACTTCGTGCAGGCGCGCGTCCTGGCCTTCCTGCTTGGCCAGATCCCACGGCTTGTTGGCGTCCACGTAGCCGTTGATGATGTCGGCAATGGCCATGATCTCGCGCAGCGCCTTGGCGTATTCGCGCGCTTCGAACGCGGCGGCGATGTTTTCCGCCTCATTGGCGATATTGCCCAGCAGTCGGGTTTCGTCTTCAACGTTGGCCGCAAGCTGGCCGCCGAAGCGCTTGGTAATGAAGCCGGCGGCGCGGCTGGCGATGTTGACGTACTTGCCCACCACATCGGAGTTCACCCGTGCCACAAAGTCGGACAGGCTCAGGTCGATGTCTTCGATGCGACCGTTGAGCTTGCCGGCGATGTAGTAGCGCATCCATTCCGGGTTCAGGCCGCAGTCGAGGTAGCTCTTGGCGGTGATGAAGGTGCCGCGCGACTTGGACATCTTCTGGCCGTCCACGGTGAGGAAGCCGTGGGCAAACACGCCGGTGGGCGCGCGGTAGCCGGCGTATTTCAGCATTGCCGGCCAGAACAGCGCGTGGAAGTACAGGATGTCCTTGCCGATGAAGTGGTACAGCTCGGCGTCGGAATCGGCGCGGAAGTAGTCGTCGAAATCGATGCCGCTGCGCTCGCACAGGTTCTTGAAGCTGGCCATGTAGCCGATAGGCGCGTCCAGCCACACATAGAAGTACTTGCCCGGTGCGTCCGGAATCTCGAAGCCGAAGTACGGCGCATCGCGGCTGATGTCCCAATCCTGCAGGCCGCCTTCGATCCACTCGTTCATCTTGTTCAGCGACTCGGGCTGCAGGTGCGGCTGGCTCACGCCGTCGGCACGCTTGCTGCTGCCGCCGGTCCAGCCCTTGAGGAAGTCCACGCACTCGCCCAGGCGGAAGAAGAAATGTTCGGAGGTCTTCAGCACCGGGGTGGCGCCGGATACCGCCGAGTACGGGTTCTTCAGCTCGGTGGGGTTGTAGGTGGCACCGCACACTTCGCAGTTGTCGCCGTACTGGTCCTTGGCACCGCACTTCGGGCATTCGCCCTTCACGAAGCGGTCCGGCAGGAACATCAGCTTTTCCGGGTCGAACAGCTGCTCGATGGTGCGGCTGACGATCTTGCCGTCGGCCTTCAGCGTCTTGTAGATGTGCTCGGCGAAGTGTTTGTTCTCCGGCGAGTTGGTGCTGTAGTAGTTGTCGTAGCCGATGTGGAAACCGCTGAAGTCGGCCAGGTGCTCGCTCTTCACGCGTTCGATCAGCTGCTCCGGGGTGATGCCCTGCTTTTCCGCCGCCAGCATGATGGGCGCGCCGTGGGTGTCATCGGCACACACATAATGGCAGTCATGACCACGCATCTTCTGGAAGCGCACCCAGACATCGGTCTGGATGTGTTCGAGCATGTGACCAAGGTGGATGGCGCCGTTGGCATACGGCAGCGCGCTGGTTACCAGAATCTTGCGTTTGCTGGGTTTGGTCATGGGTGCATCCCGGTTGGTATTCTGAAACGGTCGATTATAGCGGCCAAGCCTGGCCTTACCCACCCCTTTTGCTTGGCTGCAGGGGCAGGCAAATGGTTGGCCGCAAGCCATGCGGCCAACATTGTGCTTACGCGCCCTGCGGCAGCAGGTCGGGGTCGCTGCGCTCTGCCATGGCCAGCTTCACCTGCGGCCGCGCCAGCCGCACGAACGCAGCGGCGAACAACAGCGCCATCACGGCAAAGCCCGGCAGTCCGGCAACCAGGTAGGCCCAGCGGAACAGCTCGATGCCCAGCGCGTAGCCGGCCATCGACAGCATGCTCATGCCGGCGGACACAATGCCCTTGGCCTGGATGCTGGCGGTAAGCGCAAAACGGTACAACACGGCAAAGGACAGCCCCTCGCCCAGCGCCATCAGCGACATGCCCAGTGCCAGGTAGACGTGGCGATTGCTTGCAAACACCACGCTGCCCAGCATCAGCACCAGGCCGGCCAGCAGCGGCCACATGCCCACCAGCACCGAGCGCCCCAGCGGCCAGCGTTCCGCCACCAGCGCCAGCAGCAGGTTGCCACCGATCAGGCCGGCAAATACCGGAATCTGCCACAGGCCGTACTGCAGCGCCGACAGCCCCATGTCTTCCACCAGCAGCACCGGCGACAGCGCGATCCACGCCATCAGCGGCATGGCCAGCAGCGGGATGCACAGCGCGGCACGCACGAAACGGCCATGGCGCAGCAGGCGCGAATAGCCCTGCCACAGCGCGCGTGGCGTCAACTTTACCTCCGGCGAGGGCTGACGGGTTTCCGGCATCTTCCACCACAGCCCGATCAGCGCCAGCAGTGAGCAAACGGCGATCAGCAGGAAGCCGGTGCGCCACGGCGCCAGTGTCACCAGCGCGGCGCCGGCCAGCGGGCCGGCCAGCGGCGCGATCAGCGCCACATTGGCCATCAGCGCGGTAACGCGCACCGCGGTGGTTTCGGCATAGGCCTCCTGGATGGCGGCATAGCCGACGGCATTGATGAAGCACAGCCCGAAGCCCTGCAACACACGCAGCAGCATATAACTGTGAATATCGCTTACCAGGTAGGTGGCCAGGCAGCTGGCGGTAAACCATATCACCCCGCCCAGCAGCACCGGGCGGCGACCAAAGCGGTCGGAAAGCGGGCCGGTGAGCCACGGCAGCAGCGCGCCGCCCAGCAGGTAGGCGGTCATCGACAGCGGCACCCAGGAGGTATCGACGCCGAATTCCTGTACCACCAGCAGCATGGCCGGCTGGGCCATGTCATTGCCGATGTAGACGGCGAACTCGAACAGCACCAGCGCCAGCGGGAACAGCAGCGTGGTGAGATTGAGACGGGAAATCTTGTGTTGCTGATTCAAACGGAAACCTCGGACGCGGCGCGGAACAATGCACCATTCCGCGCAAAAAAAGGGGCGGATTCTACGCCAAATCAGCCAGTTATCCAAGCCGAGCATGCCGGGCGGGGCCCAGCGGCGCACAATCGGCAAGCTTTGGGCTATCATTTCCGCCATTGTTGCCGGCTCGCATCCGGCCATTATTCCGACTAAAATAGTCGGCTATCCAATCAGGCCACTCCGCTATGTTCTCCCGAATCGGCAAACTGTTCGGCGCCGGCGCCGACGACTCTGCACGGAACACCACCATGACCTCCAGCTCTACCTACAGCGACGACGACATCCTGGCCGCCCTCGGCACCCTGCTCGACCCGGACACCGGCAAGCCCTATCGCCATGCCAAGGGCGTGAGCATTGCGGCCAACAGTGCCGCCGAGCTGGTAGTGAACGTTACCCTGCCCTACCCGGCGCAGAGCCGCTTTGCCGCCATCCGCGAGGAGTTTCTGGCCGCGCTGGCGCCGTTTGCCGCCGGCCGCCAGCCGGTGGTGAACGTGGCCAGCCAGATCACCAGCCACGCGGTACAGCGCGGCATGTCGCCACTGCCGGGGGTGAAGAACATCATCGCCGTATCGTCCGGCAAGGGCGGCGTGGGCAAATCCACCACCGCGGCCAACCTGGCGCTGGCGCTGGCGGCCGAAGGCGCCCGCGTCGGCATTCTGGATGCCGACATCTACGGCCCGTCGCAACCCTTGATGATGGGCCAGCAGGGCCACAAGCCGGAGGCGGACAACGGCAAGCTGCTGCCGCTCATCGCTTACGGCGTGCAGACCATGTCCATCGGCTACCTGGTGGACGAAGACCAGGCCATGGTGTGGCGCGGCCCGATGGTGAGCCAGGCACTGCAGCAGCTGTTGAACGACACGCTGTGGGACAACCTTGATTACCTGGTGATCGACATGCCGCCGGGCACCGGTGACATCCAGCTGACGCTGTCGCAGAAGGTGCCGGTAACCGGCGCCATCATCGTGACCACACCGCAGGACATCGCGCTGCTGGATGCGAAAAAAGGCCTGAAGATGTTCGAGAAGGTAGGTGTGCCGGTGCTGGGCATCGTCGAGAACATGGCCATGCATGTGTGCAGCAACTGCGGCCACGAAGAACACATCTTCGGCCACGGTGGCGCGGAAAAAATGGCGGAACAGTACGGCGTGCCGGTGCTGGGCTCGCTGCCGCTGGATCTGGCCATCCGCCTGGCGACCGACGAAGGCAAGCCGACCGTGGTGGCAGAGCCGGACAGCAAGCTGGCCGCACGCTACCAGCAAATCGCCCGCAAGCTGGCGGTGAAGGTGGGTGAGAAGGCACGCGACTTCTCCAGCAAGATTCCCAAGATCGTGATCCAGAACAACTGAGCGGGCAGCGCATGATCGGCATGTTCGATTCCGGCCTCGGCGGCCTGTCGGTATGGCGGCAACTGGTGCGCGCGCTGCCGCACGAGTCGGTGCTGTACCTGGCCGACCAGGGCTATTGCCCGTATGGCGGCCGCAGCCAGGACGAGATCATCGCCCGTTCCGAGGTGATTACCGACTACCTGCTGGCGCAGGGCGCCACCCTGCTGCTGATTGCCTGCAATACCGCCACCAGCGCCGCGGTGCGCCACCTGCGCGCCAAACACCCGGCACTGCCGATTGTCGGCATGGAGCCGGCGATCAAGCCGGCGGTGCAGGCCACGCAGAGCGGCCGCGTCGGCGTGCTGGCTACCCGTGCCACGCTGGCCGGCAGCAAGTTCCGCGAGCTGGCCGAGCAGTTCCGCGAGCACGCGCAGATTGTCAGCCAACCGGGCGACGGCTTTGTGGAGCTGGTGGAAAGCGGCGATCTGGCCAGCCAGCAAGCGCGCGACACCGTTGGCCGCGCGCTGGCGCCGCTGCTGGCCGCCGGCGTGGACCACGTGGTGCTGGGCTGCACCCATTACCCCTTCCTGGCGCCGCTGCTGCGCGAGCTGCTGCCGGCGCAGATCGACCTGATCGACCCCAGCGATGCGGTGGTGCGCCAGACCGCGCGCCTGCTGGACCAGCACCAGCTTGCCGCGCCGGCGGATGCCGTGGCGCAGTATCGTTTTGCCAGCACCGGCGACACGGCCAGCATGCAGACCTTCATGCAGCAGATCCTGGGGCGCAGCGACGTGGTGGAGTATTTGCCGCTGCCCGGTTGATAACCGCGCCGGCATGACAATGCGGCCAACCTGCAAAGGTTGTCCGCATGTTTTTGGATCAATAACTACACGTAGGTTGGTGTCGAGCGAAGCGAGGCCCAACGTTTACCGCGTAGGGCTTTGTATCCGCTGCGCGGATGATATTTGAAGTCGCCGGTTCCGCCCGGCGGACGGGCCAGGGGGCGTGCCGCCGCCCCCTCGCGACCCCGCTCGCCCTAATGGTCCGCGAAACCCCGGCCAAAAAGGCATTCGCCAGGCGCCGGCAATTCGCCGTTTGCTAACGTCAAACGGCTCAGGTGCCGTCTTAAAACCTGGCGAACACCCTTTTGACCGGCGCTCCCCGTAGGGCAATCTGGCGCCTCACCACGTTGGCCGCATGCTTTTCAGCGCGACAGCCAAGACGGTATCTCTAGCCCGCCGCCTGCAGCGCCTGCTCCACGTCGGCCCAGATGTCATCGATATGCTCGATGCCAATCGACAAGCGCACCATTTCCGGCCGCACGCCGGCGCGCAGCTGCTCTTCCGGCGACAGCTGGCGGTGGGTAGTGGACGCCGGGTGGCAGGCCAGGCTCTTGGCATCACCGATGTTCACCAGGCGGGTCACCAGTTGCAGTGCGTCGATGAAGCGGCCGCCCGCCTCCACCCCACCCTTGATGCCGAACGACAGGATGCCGGAGGCGCGGCCGCCCAGATATTTGTCCACCAGCGGGCGGCTGGGGTGGCCTTCCAGCCCGGCGTATTCCACCCAGGCCACCGCCGGGTGCTGGGCCAGCCGCTGCGCCACTTTCAGGGTGTTGTCGCAGATGCGGTCCATGCGCAGCGCCAGGGTTTCGATACCCAGCAGGATCTGGTGCGCGTTGAACGGCGAGATGGCGGCACCCATATTGCGCAGCGGCACCACGCGGGCGCGGGCAATGTAGGCGGCGGCGCCCAGCGCCTGCACGTAGTTCACACCGTGGTAGCTCACGTCCGGGGTATTCAGGCGCACGAAGCGTTGTGCATGCTCGCCCCACGGAAATTTGCCGGAATCCACGATGATGCCGCCGATGCTGCCGCCGTGGCCGCCCATGTATTTGGTGAGGCTGTGCACCACGATGTCGGCGCCGTGCTCGAACGGGCGGCACAGGTAGGGCGACGGCACGGTGTTGTCCACGATCAGCGGCAAGCCGTGCTTGTGCGCCTCCTCGGCAAAAGCGCCGAAGTCCACCACATTGCCCAGCGGGTTGCCGATGGATTCGCAGAACACTGCCTTGGTCTTGTCGTCCACGTTGGCCGCAATCGCCTGCGGGTCACGCGGGTCGATGAAGCGCACGGTAATACCCAGCTGCGGGAAGGTATGCGCAAACAGATTGTAGGTGCCGCCATACAGCGTGCTGGTGGCGATGATATTGTCGCCGGCCTCGGCAATGGTCTGGATGGCGTAAGTGATGGCGGCCATGCCGGAGGCCAGTGCCAGCGCGCCGATACCACCTTCCAGCTCGGCCACCCGCTGCTCCAGCACCGCGGTGGTGGGGTTCATGATGCGGGTGTAGATATTGCCCTGCACCTTCAGGTCGAACAGGTCGGCGCCGTGCTGGGTGCTGTCGAAGGCATAGCTGGTGGTCTGGTACAGCGGCACCGCCACCGCCTTGGTGGTGGGATCCGGGCTGTAGCCGCCATGGACGGCAATGGTTTCCAGTTTAAACGATTTATTATTGCTCATCTCAGATTATCCCTTGGTATTGTGTTGCGTCTGTGCTTGGCGGAAAATGCTGCCGCCACTACCTTAGCGCGAACTCGCTTCAGGACAAACCAATAAAAGCGTATGTCTTGATCAATATCCTGACTATCAAATCACCACCCTGCTTTCCCGGCCAGCTGCATTAGCCTCGACTATGCTGCAGTAGCCGACACCCCAGTGCTCTCATGACCTTGCCCCGCTTTTCCCTGTTCAGCTCCCCCAGCAGCAAGCTTTCCTGGCTGCTATTGCTGCTGCTCGCCATGCTGGGCGGCATCGTGCTGTTCTATCACCAGGCCAACCAGCGGCTGGTGGGCGAGCTGAACAGCCTGAACGGCATCCATGCGGCCAACCTGCGCACCAGCAGCCAGATGCTGGGGCTGCTGGGCTCGGTGCAGAATCAGCTGGGCCAGTTGCTGGACGACGACAACGAGGACAGCCTGCGCTACGGCGAACTGAACCGGCAGATTGCCTTGATCGAAGCACGGCTGGCGCAATTGCAGCAGCTGCCGCGCCAGCTCACGCCGCCGCCACTGCAGCAGGAAAACACCCGGCAAATTGCCATGCTGCAGGCGGAAATCGCCCGTGATATGGACAGCTTTGCGCAGCAGGTATCCGGCCTGCTGCTGCTGGTGCAGGCCGACAGCAGGCATGCCCGCCGCCAGGCGCGCCTCGTCACCCGCCAGGTACGCGACGATACCGAGCAGCTGGCCCAGCTGGTGCAATTGCAGGAACAGGCCACCCAGCACGCGTTTGACCGCTACCTGGAGCAGGCCAGCAACCGCTTCAAGATCATCGAGCTGCCCCTCTTGTCGCTGATGCTGCTGGTGCTGCTGCTGATGCTGCGCACCTTCCGCCGCATCGGCAGCCAGATGCGCACTACCGAACGCACCCTGCTGCAACTCAGCGCCGGCGATACCGATGTACAGCTGCCGGAGGACAACGATGCCAGCTTCCAGCCCATCGTCACGGCCTTGCAGCGCTTCCGCAATTCCTTGCATGGCAACCGCCGCACACAGCAACAACTGGCGCAGCAAGTCGAAGAACGCACCGCCCACCTGCAGGCGGCCAACCAGCAACTGGCGGACGAGATCAGCCAGCGCCGCGAGGCGGAAAAGCACCGCCGCCTGTTCGAGATCGTATTCCGCAACACCGATAACGCGGTGCTGATCACCACCCCGGACAGCCGCATACTCACCGCCAACCAGGCCTACCTGCAGATGACCGGCCGCACGCTGGACGAACTGGTGGGACAGCAGCCGCCGATCAGCCGCTCCGGTCACCATGACAGCAATTTCTACCAGCAGCTGTGGCAGGAGCTGTCGCACCGAGGCCGCTGGCAGGGCGAGATCGTCAATCGCCACGTGGATGGCGCGCTGGTGCATGCGCTGCTAACCATCAACGCGGTGCACGACGGCGATGGCAGCCTGACGCACTATGTCGGCATCCTGTCCGATATCACCCAGCTGAAAGCGGCGGAAAACCAGCTGCGGCGCATGGCCTACTTCGACCCGCTGACCGCGCTGCCCAACCGCGTGATGCTGAAGAACCGGCTGGAACACGAGATCGAGATCGCCGAGCAGGAAAAGAAAAGCTTCGCCGTGGTGATGCTGGACCTGGACCGCTTCAAGTTCGTCAACGACACCATGGGGCACAAGGCCGGCGACGAGCTGCTGATGGACGTGGCCGAACGCCTGCGCGGCACCATCCGCATAGAGGACACGGTGGCGCGCCTGTCCGGCGACGAGTTCTGCCTGATCCTGCGCGACAGCAGCCCCGCTCAGGCGGCGCTGATCTGCGAGGCGGTACTGCAGGTGCTGGGGCTGCCGTTCCGCCTTACCGAGCGCGATGCCGAGATCGGCGGCAGCCTTGGCATTGCCATGTTCCCGGCCGATGGCGACAACGTCACCACCCTGCTCAAGCATGCCGACGCCGCCATGTACCAGGCCAAGGCACAGGGCCGCAACCGCTACAGCTTCTTCGAGCCCGCCATCGGCGCGCGCCTGAAAGAGGAGATGGAGCTGTTCAGCGCCCTGCGCACCGCGGTGAAGCAAGGCGCCTTCACCCTGCATTACCAGCCGGTGATCGCGCTGCAGCCGGGGCTGCCGACCTACGCCGAGGCACTGCTGCGTTGGCCGCAGGGTGGCCAGCATGCCTCGCCCGGCGTGTTCATTCCGTTTGCCGAGAACCACGGCCTGATCGATGCCATCGGCGACTTCGTGCTGGACAACGCCTGTGACTTCGTGGCGCGGCAGCGCGATAACGGCCAGCCGCAGACTATCAGCATCAACCTGTCGGCCAAGCAGCTGGCGCAGGGCAACCTGCCGGCGCGGCTGGCAGCCAGGCTGGCCGACAGCGGCATCAGCCCGGCCTGCATCGAACTGGAGCTGACCGAATCGACGCTGATCCAGGACCTGGCCGCCATCGGTGGCACCCTGCAGCAGCTGCGCGATGAAGGTTTCCGCATCGCCATCGATGACTTTGGCGCCGGCTACTCCTCGCTCAACTACCTGCTGGAACTGCCGGTGGACAAGGTGAAGATCGATCAGCGCTTCATCGGCGGCCTGGGCGACAACCCGCGCAACCAGGCGGTGGTGGCTGCCATCCTGGAGCTGGCGCGCGCCATCGGCGTGCAGACCGTGGCCGAAGGGGTGGAAACCGCGGCACAGCTGGCCTTCCTGCGGGCGCATGGCTGCCATTACGTGCAGGGCTATTACTTCGCCCGCCCGATGCCGGAGGCGGACTACCTGGCCTTCCAGCTCCCGGCCGCCTGACACGGCAACGCCCCGCACGGGGCGGGGCGTTGCCGTCACTAGCTGCAGGCACAGTCTTGGCGGTCAAGCCGTGTAAAACCATGCGGCCAACGTGGTACAGCAGCCAGGCTGCCCTACGGGGAGCGCCGGTCAAAATGGTGTTCGCCAGGTTTTAAGACGGCAGCTGAGCCGTTTGACGTTAGCAAACGGCGAATTGCCGGCGCCTGGCGAATGCCATTTTGAGCGGGGTTTCGCGGACCATTAGGGCGAGCGGGGTCGCCAGGGGGCGGCGGCACGCCCCCTGGCCCGTACGCCGGGCGGAACCGGCGACTTCAAACAACATCCGCGCAGCGGATTCACCAGGACGGTGCAACACGACAACGCCCCGCACGGGGCGGGGCGTCATGTTGATACGGAGGGCGGGGTGAAGCCGCCCAGAGGCGCAGCCTCAACCTCAGCTATCTGCGTCAGCCAGCGGCGGCGGCGCAATCACCAGCACCTTGTCCACCCGGGTGCGGTCCATGTCCACCACCTCAAAGCAGAAGCCGTTCCATTCCACCTTGTCGGCAGCAACCGGCACCTTGCCCAGCATGAACATCACGAAGCCACCCAGCGTCTGGAAGTCGCCGGATTCCTCGCCTTCGATGCTGTCCAGGTCGAAGTGCTCCTTGAAGTCGTCCAGCGCCATCATGCCGTCCACCAGCCAGCTGCCATCCTCGCGCTGCACGATTTCCTGATCGGTATCGGACAGGTCGGTGGGCAGGTCGCCGACAATGGCCTCCAGCACATCGTTGATCGACACCAGGCCTTCGATCTCGCCGTATTCATCCACCACCAGCGCGGTGTGGTTGCGGGTGCGCTTGAACTGCTCCAGCAGCTGCATCGGCGAGATGGCTTCCGGCACGTACAGCGGCGGGCGCACCAGCCCCTCCAGCGTGACCGAGGCATCCTCCAGCAGACGATGCAGCAAGTCCTTGGCCTGCACGAAGCCCAGCACGTTCTCGAAGCCGCCACGCACTACCGGGTAACGGGTGAACACGCTGCCACGCACGATGCGCAGGTTGTCCTCGATGGGGTCTTCCACATCCAGCACCACGATGTCCTTGCGTGGCGTCATGATGGACACCACCTTCTTTTCATCCAGGCTGAAGATGTTTTCCACCAGCTCCTGCTCGGCGCGCTCGAAAATGCCTTCCTCGGCGCCCTGCTCCATCAGCACCTTGATTTCTTCTTCGGTGATGGACGGATCGGTGTTCTTTTTTACCCCCAGCACCCGCAGCACTGCCTCGGTGGACAGGCTCAGCAGCCGCACCAGCGGCGCAGTGGCACGCGCCAGCAGCAGCATCGGGCGGGCCAGGATGGAGGCCAGCAGCTCCGGGTTCTGCATGCCCACGCGTTTGGGCACCAGTTCGCCGATGATCAGCGAGAAATAGGTAATGCCGATCACGGTCACGCCCAGCGCGATCGGTCGCGCCAGTTCGGCCAGCAGTGGCACGGTAAGCAGGTAGGCCTGCAGGCGGTCGGCAATGGCGGCCTCACCGAAGGCACCGGACAGAATGCCGATCAGGGTGATGCCGATCTGAATGGTGGAGAGAAAACGGGTGGGTTCGTCTGCGAGACGGAGTGCGGCAGCGGCGCCGCGGTTGCCTTCGTCTGCCCACTGCTGCAGGCGCACCTTGCGCGAGGAAACGATGGCGATTTCGGTCATGGCAAAAATGCCGTTCACCAGAAACAGTACAACCAGTATGAGCACGTCCATTGGACAGTGAGACCCCTTTATTACGCAGAAGGCCACATTCTACATGCCCGTGGCAATTTCACCAGTAGCGCATGTGCCGGCCGGGAAGGTGCCGCGCGGCAATGGCAGCCAGGACTGGCTATAGTCAACAGGCATCAACTGTTGCAAGCCCCACTTATGTCTGCAGGAGATTCGCATGCGACCGCTCTCCCTGCGCACCCACCTGCTGTTGCTGGTGGGCGGCGCCATTACCGCCTGTATCGTGCTGGCGCTCTCCGGGCTGGCCGGCAGCCGTTACCTGGCCGGCGAGGTATCCCAGCTGCTGGTCACCCAGAAGATGATCCGCCAGCAGACCGAGGCCGACATGATGCACGACGCCATCCGCGGTGATGTGTTGTCGGCGCTGTACCGGCTCAGCCGCGGCGAAAGCGACAAGCTGGCAGCAATCCGCGACGATGCCAAGGCGCACGGCGACAGCTTCCGGCAGCTGCTTGCGGCCAACCGGGAGTTGGCCGGCAACAGCCCGCTAGGCAGTGAGATCGACAAGGTTCTGCCACTGGTGCAGCGCTACATCGACAGTGCTGGCCGCATTACCGGCCAGGCTGGCGGCCAGATGGAACTGGCGCTGCAGGCCCTGCCCGGCTTCGAGGCCGACTTCAAGACCCTGGAAGACGGCATGGAGGCGCTGACCGATAGCATAGAAGCCCAGTCCAGCCATTCGGAAAGTGGGGTCACCGATGCGGTAAACCGCCAGGCCATGCTCAGCCTGCTGCTGGGCGGCATCGCCGCCGTACTGCTGCTGGCCTATGCGCTGTACCTGATACGCATCCTGCTGCTACCGCTGCAGCGGCTGACCCATACCGCCAACCGCGTCAGCCAGAGCGGCGACCTGTCGCTACGGGTGGACGAGCGGGCCGGGCTGGAGCTGTCGCAGGCCATCCGCGCCTTCAACGGCATGCTGCAGTCGCAACAGGCGCTGGTGAGCGGGCTGCGCGAAGTCAGCAATTCGCTGCAGCACAGCGCCAGCAGCATTGGCGGCCTCACCCGCCGCCTGCACCATGATGCCGAGACCCAATGTGCCGCCGCGGAGCGCATCAGCGAGGCAATCAGCCAGATGAGCACCAGTGTGGGCACGGTCAGCGACAGCACCCATCACGCGCTGCAGCGCACCCTGCATGCCGGGCAGCAGGCCAGTGACAGCAGCCGCACGGTGACGCTGGCGGCCGATGCCATTCTGGCCGCCAGCGAATCGGTGCAGCAGGTGTCGGGCGTGATCCACTCGCTGGACAACCGCGCCCGCGATGTCAGCCAAGTGGTAAATACCATCAGCGGCATTGCCGAGCAGACCAATATGCTGGCGCTGAATGCCGCCATCGAGGCCGCCCGCGCCGGCGAATCCGGCCGCGGTTTCGCCGTGGTGGCGGATGAAGTGCGCGCGCTGGCGGTACGCACCTCGACCGCCACCGTGGAGATCCAGCAGATCGTCACCGGCATCCAGGAATCGGCCCGCCAGGCCGTGGAGGCGATGCAGCGCAGCATCCAGCAGGTGGCGCAGAGCTCGCAGCAGGCGCAGATGGCCGGCAGTGCCATCGAGGATATCCAGAGCGGCGCCCGCGACAGCGCCGAAACCATGCAGCGCATCCACGCCGAGCTGCAGCAGCAGGCAAACAGCAGCCACACCATCGCCAGCGATGCCGACCAGGTATCCACCATGGCGCGTGACAGCCTGGGCAGCGCGCGCGAGGTAGCGGAGGAAACCGGCCAGCTGGAAGCGCTGGCCGGCAAGCTGGATCAGTCGCTACGCGGTTTCAGTGTCTGAGGGGTGCAGCGCCAGCTGCATATCGATTTCCACCGCCGCATTCTTGGGCAGCTGATACACCCCCAGCGAGGTGCGGGTATGCACGCCGGCGTTGCCAAGCACGCGACACAGTAGCTCGGATGCGGCATTGGCCACCTCGCTCTGACGACTGAAGCCGGCAGCGCTCTGCACATATACATTCATGCGCAGCACCCGGGCCACAGGCTGCAGCGAACCCAGCGTCTGCTGCAGCAGGATCAGGCAGCGCAAGACACTGATGCGCGCTGCATGACAGGCGGCATCTTCGCTGCATTCGTCGCCCACCTTGCCCGTTACCACCACGGTATCCCCCACCCGTGGCACCTGGCCACTGATGAAGACCTCGCTGCCATGCTGCAGGATAGGCGTGTACTGACCGCCTATCTTCAACGTTTCCGCCGGATCCAGCCCGACTTCCGCACAACACGCGGCCAACACTTGCTCTGGTGACATATCCCCTCCTCAAACCGTTTGCGGCAGCGGCTCCACCCGGCGCAGCTGCCAGGTCAGCCACAGGCACAGCGCCAGCAGCGCGGCGATCAGCCCGGCCACGCCCAGCCAGCCGTCCAGTCGCCACATCAGGCCGGAGCCGGAACCGATCAGTGCCGAGCCCACGTAATAAGAAGTCAGGTAGAAAGCCGAGGCCAGGCCGCGGGCATGACTGGCCCTGCGGCCAACCCAGCTGGCAGCCACCGCGTGGGCGGCGAAGAAGCCGAAGGTAAACAGCCCGACGCCAAGCACCACCAGCCACAGATTGTTGGCCAGCGTCAGCGCCAGCGCCGGCAGCATCAGCGCCACCATTTTCCACAGTACCTCGCGGCGGCCCAGGCGATCCGCCATGCGCCCGGCAATGGTGGAAGCGGCCATGCCCACCACGTACAGCAGGAAGATCAGGCCGATCAGGCTCTGGCTCAGCGAGAACGGCGCCGCCTGCAGGCGGAAGCCCAGGTAGTTGTACAGGCTGACAAAACCGCCCATCAGCATGAAACCCAGCACGAACAGCCGCGCCAGACCCGGATCGCGCCAGTGGCTGCGGCTATCGGCCAGCACGCTGGCCAGCGACACCGGCCGCGCCACGAAGCGGCGGGAATCCGGCAGCAGCTTCCAGAATGCCAGCGCGGTAAGCGTACCCATGGCCGCCAGCGCCAGCATGCCCTGCTGCAGCCCGGCGGCATCGGCCACCACCGCCGACAGATAACGGCCGCTCATGCCACCCAGCGCGTTACCGGCAATGTACAACCCTACCGCGCGCCCCAGCGAGGCCGGCTCCAGTTCCTCGGACAGATAGGACAGCGCCAGCGCCGGCAGGCCGGCCATTACCACGCCGAACAGGCCGCGCCACAGCAGCAGCCAGCCGTAGCTGTCGCTGAACGCCGCACACCACGACAGCAGCACGCCCAGGAACAGCGACACCACCATCATGCGGGTACGGCCGAAGCGCTCCGCCAGCAGGCTGGCCGGAATCAGCATCAGCGCCATTGGCAGCGTGGCTACCGACAACACACCGCTGGAGGCGGCCGGCGACAGGCCATAGTGCGCGGCCAGCATCGGCATCAGCGGCTGCACGCCGTACAGCAGGGAAAAGGTTGCAAAGCCGCCGATGGCGGCCGCCCAGGTGGCGCGCCACCAGGCAGTGGAGCCGCCGGAGTGCGGCTGGGAGGAAAGGTTGGCCGCATGGGCGGCGCAGCAGGCGGTTGCCATCATTATCACCAGAAAGACTGTGCTTACCCCGCAAGACTAGGCTCGCCATTTGGCAACGTCCAATATATATTTCCTTATCTTTTGAGACGAAAATCATATCAATGGAATTGCGCCACCTGCGCTACTTCGTTGCCGTTGCCGAGGAGCTGCACTTCACCCGCGCTGCCGAGCGGCTGCATATCGCCCAGCCGCCGCTGAGCCAGCAGATCCGCGCGCTGGAGGATGAGCTGGGCGTGCGGCTGCTGGAACGGCACCAGCGTTCGGTGCGCCTTACCGCTGCCGGCGAGCGCTTTCTGCAACGCGCCCGCGCGCTGCTGGACGACAGCCGCCAGGCCGCCGACGAGGCACGCCGTGTGGCGCGCGGCGAGCTGGGCGAGCTGCGCATCGGCTTCACCTCCTCGCTGCCGCTGATGTCGGTACTGCCGGCCACGCTGCAGCGATTCCGCCTGGCACGGCCGGATGTCACCCTGCACTTTCACGAGCAGTTCACCCGCGAGCAGTTCCAGCTGCTGCGCCAGCGCAAGCTGGATGTGGGCGTGGTGCGCTTCAACCGCGACGAGGACACGCCAGGGCTGGAAGTGCGTGAAGTGCGCCGCGACCGGCTGTGCGTGGTGCTGCCAAGCACCCACCCGTTGGCCGCACGCGACGCGCTGCGCATCGCTGACCTGCAGGCGGAACGGGTGATCGGCTACCCGGCCGGCAACGGCAACTGGCTGAATAATCGCCTGCACAGCCTGGCACGCCAGAGCGGCTTCGAATGGCAGGTACACCAGCTGGCCGGCGAGGCCACCACCCAGATCGGCCTGGTGGCTGCCGGCCTCGGCATAGCCGTGCTGCCGGCGCCGCTGCAATGCGTGCAGCTGCCGGATATCCGTTACGTACCGCTCACCGATGAAGATGCCTACATGACACTGGCGGTGGCATGGCGAAGCGGGGACAATTCGCCGCTGATCGCCGCCTTCGTCAGCAACTTGCTGGCGGTGGGACAACAGATGCCGTGAGCACACGGCCAGCGGCACAAGACAACACTGAACTGAAGGGAACATCATGCGCACCTGGCTGATGCAGGCCATTCGCAAGATCGAGGCCGATTTCAACCGCTCCAGCGACACCCACCTGATACCGCTGCCAATTCCCGCTGCACCGGACATCCAGCTGTATTTCAAGGACGAATCCACCCACCCCACCGGCAGCCTCAAGCACCGGCTGGCACGTTCGCTGTTCCTGTACGCGCTGTCCAACGGCTGGATCAGCGAAGGCACCCCGGTGATCGAAGCCTCCAGCGGCAGCACCGCGGTATCGGAAGCCTACTTCGCACGCTTGCTGGGCCTGCCCTTTATCGCGGTGATGCCGGCCAGCACCTCGCAGGAAAAGATCCGCGCCATCGAGTTCTACGGCGGCCGCTGCCACCTGGTCACCGACCCGGCCACCATCTACGACGAATCCATGCGCCTGGCGCGCGAGCTGAACGGCCACTACATGGACCAGTTCACCTACGCCGAGCGCGCCACCGACTGGCGCGGCAACAACAATATCGCCGACACCATCTTCAAGCAGATGGCGCTGGAGCCGCACCCGGAACCGACCTGGATCATCAACGGCGCCGGCACCGGCGGCACCAGCGCCACCTTTGGCCGCTACGTGCGCTACCAGCAGAAAAGCACGCAGATCTGCGTGGTGGACCCGGAAAACTCGGCGTTCTACGCCAGCTTTGAGAGCGGCAACCCGGACTGTACCTGCGAAGGCGGCTCCGGGGTGGAAGGCATCGGCCGCCCGCGGGTGGAGCCATCGTTTATCCCCAGCGTGATCGATCGCATGATCCGCGTGCCGAATGTGGCCAGCTATGCCGCGATCCACTTCCTGGAAGAAGTGCTGGGCCGCAAGTGTGGTGGCTCCACCGGCACCAACTTCTACGGCGTGTGCGTGCTGATGGAGGAGATGCTGCGTCGCGGGGAAAGCGGCAGCATCGTCACCCTGATCTGCGACGACGGCAACCGCTACCTGAACAGCTACTACGATGCCAACTGGCTGGCTGCCGGCGGTCACGACATCCAGCCGTGGCTGCAACGCTATCGCCAGTTCTTCAACCAGGGCATCTGGCAGGCCTGAGCCTGACACCGCTGCTGCCAGCGGAGCGGGCTGGCAGCGGTTTTCCCTCCTGATATACCGGGCATGACAATGCGGCGGCATTGGTCGCAACATTTCAGATGATTCCCAGTCATGACCACAACCCTGATTATGCAAAATAGCTAACCGGATTTTTCCTAATCCGGTAATCGCAATTTTGACAACTGCTCCCTGCCAAAACACTTAGCCGCTCCGTGTAGGCAAGGGCAAAGCAGCATCTCTGGAAGGGAACTCATGAAAATCGCTAGCACAATGCTGGGACTGATGCTGGCCGTACCGGTGCCGGCAGCACTGGCGTCTGACGGCACCGTCAACATCAATGGTCTGGTCGAACCCTGCACCTGCGTAATCAACGACGGCAACAAGGACATCACCCTGACCTTGCCCCCCCTGTCTGCCAGCACGCTGGCAAAGGCGGGCGCCACCGCTGGCGACACCAAGTTCACCATCAAGCTATCCGGCTGTGCCACCAACCGCGCGGTGTATTTCTTTGAAGCCGGCCCGAATATTGACTTCACCAATAACATCCTTGCCAATATCGCCGACACTGACCGCGCCAAGAATGTCGGTATCCAGTTGCTGAACGGTGCCGGCAAGCCAGTAAAGCTTGGCGCGCTGGAAAGCGGCGTGGAAGGACCGCTGCCCGGCGTGCTGTATGTCGATCTGTATGCTCGCTACTACGCCACTGGTGTGGCCACTTCCGGCCAGGTCAAAGGTTTTACCAGTTTTTCCATCCAGTACCTCTGATCCAGCGCCGCGCGCAGCATGCCAGCCAGCATACCTGGCTGGCATTATTATTGCCGGCTTGCCGTCCCCCGCCCCGCCTGCCATACCGTGTTTATATCGATGCCGGCAATTCGACCAGCACCTGGCGCCATGCTGTGGCACCATGACCAATGTCTTTGGCATGCCAGTGCCCATCCGGGCGGCTGCACGCCGTCAACACCCGTAGCTGGCACGGCTACCGTTTCAGGAACCAGGGGATGTTAATCCGCATCTTGGCCGCACTCTGTTGCTGCAGCAGCCTGCTCGCCCACGCGCAGTCAGCCTTGCTACGCATCGCCATCGATGCCAACAACCCGCCATTCATGTATGCCGACAGCAGTGGTCGCCCGGCCGGCATCTATGCCGAGCAGTTGCTGGCGCTGGCACAACACAGCGGCATTACCATCAGTATCGAAACCATGCCGTGGAAACGCGCACTGGCCTATCTGCAGCGCGGCAGCCATGGCGTGGCCGGCCTGTACAGCAACCCGGAACGGCAGAAGCATTACCTGTACAGCAAGCCGCTGCACCTGGAGGTGTTGACGGTATATGGCCGCAAACAGGATCACCGCCCCCGCTACAACCAGATCGGCGACTTCGACGGCAAGCGCGTGGGAGTGCTGGCGGGCTGGTTCTATTCCGATGCGTTCAGCCAGGCGCGCGACCACGGCCGGCTGCGGGCGGATGAGGCCAGCCGCGACGCGCAGAATGTGGAAAAGCTCAAGCTGGGTCGTATCGACTACCTGATCGGCATCCGGGAAAGCATAGAACCCATGCTGGGCGACCAGCTGGAAGCGCTGGGCGTGTTTGCCGTGAACCCCACCTACATCGCGCTGCCGCGTAGCGCGGCCAACCTGCGGCTGCTGCAGCGTATCAACCAGGCTCTGCCCACCCTGCCCCAGCCTGCCACCAGCCCCTGAGTGCCTTATGTTTTTTTAAGATTTCACAACTGGAGTTTTACGAAACAGCAGCAAGGCCGCGCCGTAGATTGACGACAGCAGGCAGCGCATACCGCGTTGCCGTTACGGAGTCAGAAACATGGCAAGTCTTGATGGCAAGCTGGCAGCCGTGGCCAGTACCCAACGCTTCAACCTCTACCAATCGGTGCACAAGGGCCTGCGCGCCATGCTGTGCGACATGCTGCTGGCACTTGGCCACTGCGACCTTTACGAGCCGGAGCAACGCCGGCGCACGCTTGCCCAGCTGCAACAGGTGCTGTCGCTGTGCCACTGCCACCTGCAACACGAGGATCTGCACCTGCACCGGGCGATGGAAGCCCGTGCTCCAGGCAGCAGCAGCCAGCGCGACAGCGAACATCACCACCATGTCGGCGAGATCATCGCGCTGCAGCGCATGGCGGATGGCGTGAACCACTTGCCGGAAAGCGAGCTGGATGCCGGCGGCCAGGCCTTGTATGCCCGCTTCAGCCTGTTTGTTGCCGATAACTTCGAGCACATGCTGCACGAGGAACAGGACAATATGGCCGTGCTGTGGGCGCACTACAGCGATGCCGAACTGGTCGAGCTGCACGATGTGCTGGTGGCCGGCATTCCCGCAGACGAAATGGCGCACTGGTTTCGCTGGATCGTGCCGCACATCGCACACAGCGAACGGGTAGCCATGTTCCATGGCATGCGCCAGGGCATGCCGGCGGAAATCTTCGCCCAGCATCTGCATGCCGCCGCCGAGCTATTGCCGGCGCAGCAGGCGCGCAAACTGCAACAGGCCCTGGCGGCGTAAGGAGGCTGGACATGCTGGCAAATCGATTCTTGCGCCTGGCCGTGCTGTACGCACTGTTCGGCATTGGCCTGGGCGTCTACATGGGTGCCACCGGGCAGTTTCTGAACCGCGGCATCCATGTGCATGCCAACCTGGTGGGCTGGGTGTCGCTGGCGCTGATGGGCATGCTCTACCGGCTGTACCCGCAGCTGGCGACACACTGGCTGGCGCGCTGGCACTTCTGGCTGCATAACAGCGGGCTGCCGCTGATGCTGCTGGGGCTGTATGGCCTGTTTCACGGCCTGTCATGGGGTGAGCCGCTGACGGGCGCCGGCTCGCTGCTGGTGGCGCTGGCTTTCCTGTGCTTTGGCCTGAATGTGTTGTGGCGGCTGGATGACAGCCATACCGCTGCCGCACAGCCGGCACTGCGCGGCCAGCATGTGGCCAGCCGCTGACGCCGCCGGGTTGGTCGCACGCTGCGGCCAACCCTGCGGCCATCAACACTCGGGCTGTGGAATCAGTGGCTGGCTGACCTGCAGCATGAAGCGGCCCCGCCCGGTCTTCAGCATCTGCACACAGGCCTGGCGCTCCACCAGCCGGCGCTGCAGCAGCACCAGCCGGGCTTCCAGGTTGTCGCTGATTTCCGGCAAGCCCAGATCGGGCATCAGGCGCAATTCGCGGTTGCTGAACTGCTGCCGCTGCTCGTCGCAGTAACAGCGCACCAGCTTCCAGAAAATGGCGCCGGCCACGCCCTTGATCAGGTAGTCATCGTTCAAGAACACACTGTGATCGGCAGCGAAGTAGCGCACCTGCACCGGGCTGCCTTCCGGTAGCGCAGTAACCGGAGCCGTGGAGACAGGGTTGGCCGCAGCCGGCTCCACCGCCGCCTGGCAGGCCATGCCACGCGCCATCCAGCCGAACTGGTTGGCCAGGGTCTGCAAGGCATCCTCGTCGTCGTAGCCGAAGCGCAGATCCTGCGGGCTTTCCACGTACAGCACGCCATACAGCTCGCTGCCGGCCAGGATCGGTACCGCCATCTGGCTGCGGCACTGCTCCAGCCCCGGCATGGGAATGGCGGTTTCCAGCGGCAGCTGCATGCCCAGCGCCACCGCGCTTTCGCGCACTGCCTTGCCATACATGTATTCGCTGGTCATGTGCGAGATGCGGATCGGCGTGCGCTCGCGCGCCGCCACGCCGATGACACCGTGGCCAAGTGGAATCTCCGAGCCGATGCCGGCCTGGGCATAGCCGCTGCTGGCCACGGTGAACAGGCACTGCCGAGCCTCGTCCAGCTTCAGCACCATGGCGTGGGCAATGCCGTACAGCTGCTGCAAGATGGCCAGCAAGGTGTCGAACAGGTCATCCAGATCGCAACTGGCATTCAGCCGGTTGCTGGCCTCACGCAGGATAGGCAGGCTGGCCGCAGGGTTGGGCGGCAGCACCGGCTTGGCGGCAGTCACGAACGCCTCTACCCGGCCGACCTCGTACACGTCCGCCCCCTGCAGGCGGAACACGCCCTCCATGCCGGTATGCGAAGCGATGCCGGCCAGCTTGGCCTTCATCTTCTCGAACAGCGGCCCACTGGTTTCGGTACGCAGATAACGCGCATGCAGCCGGTAGCTGCTGCCACTGTGCGGATCCACCACCTTCACCACCGCATGCGGATGCTGCAGGATGTTCTGCCGCGTCTTGTTGAAGAACTGGAAGGTCAGCGCGATATGGCTGGCATCGACATACTGCACCTGCGACAGGTAGGCGATATTCGGTGTGCCATCCGGCGCGCAGGTGGCGATCGGGCTGGGAATGGCGCCTTCCATGCAGTGGCGCAGCGGGGTGATGTCCACCATCAGGCAGCCCCCCGCTCCGGCAAGGCCCGACCGGCGCCCGGCCCTGGTGTCTGTTCGAACACCACCTCCGGCACAAAGCTCAGCGCCACGGTATCCGCCGGGGTGATATGCATATAGGCCTCGGCGAACAGCCGCCCATGCCCCAGCGGTATCACCCCGGCAACAAAACGCGCCACATGGCGGGCAACCACCTGCACACCATGCTCGTCCGCCAGCGACAGGCTCACCTGCCGACCCTTGATCTGCAGCGCCGATTCGGTGGCCGGCAGGCAGAATACGGCGGCAATACGATCGTGCACCAGCACGTCCTGCAACAGCTGCCCGGCCTCGCTGCGCTTGAGGTACAGCGTAATGCGGCGGCGATCCGCTGCCACGCTGCAGCCATAGGCGCGTGCGGTACTGGGCAACAGCTCGCTGCCACAACTGGCAACGTCGATAGCCACTTCCCGCTCGATGAACGCCTGTGTGGCGTCGCTGATGATGCAATCCGGTGTCATGCCCGCTTCCTGTTCGTCATCAAGCCCATACAACTTTAATAATTGTTAGCAGCTTTCCGCTAGGGGTGACGGTTTGCATCACGTATGCTCGAAGTGCCTGCGCCATCGGCTGTGCAGCACACTGGCCGGCACGACATGACGACCGTGGCCGCCGCCGCTCGCCAGGCACCAGACAAATCCCCCCTGCCCGCCCGCCGGGCCCATGGAGAAGAACATGAAATCCCTGCTGCTTGCCCTGCTGGCCGCTGTTGGCCTGTCCGCCTGTGTGGTGCAGCCGGCACGCGTGCACCTGCGGTCCCCCATCGTGCTGGAACCGGCTCGTGTGGTGGTTCCGGTGTATGACTACGATGATGATGACGATTACCATCACTACCACGGCGGCTACTTCTGCCCGCCGGGCCAGGCCAAGAAAGGCCGCTGCTGATCTGCACCAGCCCCACACCCTGAGCCCTGCACATGACAAGGCCCTTGCGCAACCCGCAAGGGCCTTGTGCTTTATCCATCCCCTTCCCGGCAACTAAGCCATGGACATGTTGAAACTCGCGGGAGTTAGCGCGCGATGCAGGCAGACATGCTAATGTGCTGCATGGCGGGTGTCGGACAGTCGGCAGACATTATCTCCATGACGGAGAGCAGACTGACTGGTCAACCTCATTATGCGAGGGCCTACAGACTGGCGATGGCCAGCTGCGCGTGCTCGGACTCGGGCAACCTTGCAAGTGATTGGAGCCGCAAAAGCGAGCTCGTTACTTCTCTTTCTGGAAATTGCTAGTAACTACGGCTCTATTGAACATAAAGGAGAATAACTATGGGTATGCGTGAGAGCGTTAAGTCACTGAGGGCATATTTTATTTTTGTTGGCGCCCTTACGGCTCTGCAAGGAATTGGCATGGCAAGGGGCTCTAACTTTAATGCAATCATTGCAATATTCTGCCTTGTTCAGTTTTCATTGGCGGCAGGCTATTTGTATGTCGGGGCAAAACTGAATAAACTACTAGCAACATCAATTAGACCAATCGCTATAGTTTTGTCGGCAGGCGTGGCTGTACTTGCACTTGTGTTTCTCGTTAGCTTGGTTGGTGGATTTGATTTTAAATACGCATTCCAGCTTGCCCTTGGTGCTGTAATTGCCGGGTATCTTTATAGAAATGCTAAAAGGCTTCACCTGGAAGAGACAAGTAGAGTGACTACCTAGGTGATTTCATCGCATAACAGGTTGTTCCAGCCAACAAGCAGCCAGATTCGTTGTCCGCTGGTTGCTGAACTTCATCGCTTAAGGTCCGCTTTCGCAAGTCACGGCCAGCAGCTTTGAGTCGGCTGTTGTCGTGAACTGGTTGGCAGCAATCGGCCAGTTGCAGCCTTCTGACAGTGAAGCAGTAGCACTAAAATCTACAACTGATTATCTATCTTGACGGTTGTTTGATAGAAGCACTTGATATGCTATCTTTTTATTTAATTAATTTATCTCCAAAACATGGCAGCCCTATCTGAACTTCATCTTGTCAAAGAACATCTTTTACAGTTTTTTTCCGGGCACGACTGGGCTGAGTTTCAGTTTTCAGATGGACCTCTGATTAAGATTGCACCGTGGCTTAAGATTCTACGATTCGCACCAGGCCCACAATCCAGTCTCTGGACCTATGTCACGCTCGGAGCATGCACCCTCCGAGAGGAGGAGAACGGAATTGAATTCTCTGTTTTTGTTCAGGATGAGTCGCCACGGTTTATAGAATTACTCACAATGACTGCCTACTACCACCGGAACAATCTTCTCGGCATTGGTCACACGGTCCCACTTGGGGAGTCATGGGTCGATGGATCTATGTGCAACTGCTCGCTAATTTCGCTGCCGTATCCGCTTGGGGCAGAATTTGAAATCTGCAACACAAGGACAAATCACATTCACATCCTTTGGGTCCTACCTATAACGGAAAAGGAGCGTGATTTCAAAATAAAGCATGGCCTTGAGGAAATGGAGTCAAAATTCGAAAGTGTGGCACTAGAGTATTGGAACTTCAAACGGGCTTCTGTCGTGTAAAAATCAATCTTTCATTTGAAGCGAATAGCCTCAATCTGCGCTACCTGTATGACTTTCGATTTTTTGTCTACCAAGTACCGCCTTGGGGTCGCTAGCCGCCAGCCCAAAACCTGCCACCACCGCCCACTGCACCCAATGCTGTAGCCTGCTTACGCCGATCGCACAATGGCAAACAGCCTCCCGATCTGGAGGCTGTTTGCTTACTGCCAGGGAATAACGTGCTGCTGGCTCAGCCGCAGGCGCCCACGTGGCCGCAGGCGGTGCAGAATTCGCAGCCGTCCTTCTTGATCAGCGCGCGGTTGCCGCATTCCGGGCAGGCCTTGCCGGCCATCGGCGCCGGCGCCACGCTCACCACCGCGCTTTCGAACAGGTCGCCCTGCTCCGGCACCATCACCCCCATTTCCTCCACCGGCACACCTTCCTCGCTGAGAATGCCCAGCATGGCGTAGCGGTGGATCACCAGCCGCGCCAGGTACGCCTCGGTGGACGGCCAGCTCTGCGACTTGTCGCTGCCCGGCGTGCGGGCAAAGAAGTCGGCCTGCGGCTCGGCATAGCTCAGCAGCTTGCGCAGCTTCATGCCGATCCACGCCGGGTCGATCACCCGCATGTCCAGGCTGAGCATCTTGCACAACCCGTCCAGCTCGCGCGGGTAGTGGCCGGCCAGCCACAGCGAGTACGGTCGGCGCTGGCCGTTGGGCAGCACCAGCTCCTTCACGAACAGCACGAAATCGTCGCCGGTCTGCGGGTTGTTCACGTCCACCGACCAGCTGATGGTGCCGTCGGTGCCGGATTTCGGCTCCTTGCGCGCGAACAGCGCATCCATCACCGGGGTGGCGTCGCCGTCGGCCTGGCTCAGCGCGCCCAACTGCTCGACGCGGTATTTCACCACCCGGCCCAGCGCGGCGGCGGCGGCGCTGCTGCCCACCGGGCCATCTCCCAGCTCGGCACGGTAATGGCGATCGCCACGAGTGGCAGCCAACGCATCCAGCTTGGCGCCCAGCCAGGCGCGGTCGCGGCAGCGCATGTCCATCGACAGCGTCTTGGCAATCGCCCCCAGGCCGCGCGGCACGTCGCCGTTGACCCAGCATTCGAACGGCAGCGGCGCTTCGCCCGGCTGCTGGCCTTCGATATGGCCGACCATCACCGCGAAGTCGCCCTCCTCGCCTTCCACCATGAAGGTCCACGACGGGTTGCCATGCTTGAGCTTGGGGCGATGCGGCCACTTCAGGCTGGCCAGCGCCGGGCTGGGCGCGGTGTTCAGCGTGATACGGCGGTCCGGGTCGTTCTGATTGCCCAGGTCCTGCGGCAGCTGCTGGCTGCCAGTGCTGCCAGACGCAGGGTTGGCCGCAGGCGTCGGCTCAATCGACAGCACCGAACCCAGCACGCTGTTGGGGCGATAGGTGGTGATGCCCTTCAGCCCGGCGCGCCAGGCTTCCAGGTACAGGCTTTCGAAATCGGCAAACGGGTAATCGCCCGGCACGTTCACGGTCTTGGAGATGGCGGTATCCACGTACGGCGCCACCGCCGCCACCATGCGCATGTGGTCCAGCGCGCTCATCTGCAGCGCGCTGACGAAGTACTCCGGCAGCGCATTGGTATCGCCGCCTTGCATGCGGTACACGCGGTAGGCGTGGTCTTCTACCAGGTATTCCTGCTGCGTGCCGTCTGCCATGCGCTTCTTGCGGGTGTAGTACCAGCTGAACGGCGGCTCGATGCCGTTGGAAGCGTTGTCGGCAAACGCCAGCGAGATGGTGCCGGTAGGCGCAATGGACAGCAGGTGCGAGTTGCGGATGCCGTGCTTCTTGATGCGTGCCTTGATCTTGTCCGGCAGGCGGCTGGCGCAGTGCGGCGCTGCCAGGTATTTTTCGGCGTCGAACAGCGGGAAGGCGCCCTTCTCGATGGCCAGGTCCACCGAGGCGTCGTAGGCGGCGTCGCGCATGTGCTCGGAGATGCTTGCGGCCAACCTGCGGCCTTCTTCGCTGTCGTAGCGCACCTTGAGCATGATCAGCGCATCGCCCAGGCCGGTGAAGCCCAGGCCGACGCGGCGCTTGTTCTGCGCCTCGCGCAGCTGTTCCTGCAGCGGCCACACCGTGAGGTCCAGCACGTTATCCAGCATGCGAATCGAGGTGCGCACCACCTTCTCGAACGCCTTGTAGTCGAAGCTCGGCGCCTCACCGAACGGCTGGCGCACGAATTTGCACAGATTGATCGAGCCCAGGTCGCAGCAGCCATAGTCCGGCAGCGGCTGTTCGCCGCATGGGTTGGTGGACTCGATCACCTCGCAGTAGGACAGGTTGTTGTCGGCGTTGATCTTGCTCATGAACAGCACGCCTGGCTCGGCGTGGTCATAGGTGGAGTGCATGATCTGCTGCCATAGCTCGCGGGCGCGCACCTTGCGGTACACCCACAGCCCGTCGGCGCGCTGGTAGCTGCCGGGGAAGGCGTCGGACGCCGGCGCCACGGCGTGGGTAAGCTCCCAGTCGCCGTCGGCATCCACCGCCTGCATGAAGGCGTCGGACACGCCTACCGAGATATTGAAGTTGGCCAGGTCGCCCTGGTCCTTGGCGTGGATGAAGGCTTCGATGTCCGGGTGGCTAACGTCGAGTACGCCCATCTGCGCACCGCGGCGCGCGCCGGCGGATTCCACTGTCTCGCAACTGCGATCGAACACACGCATATACGATACCGGGCCGGAAGCGCGGCTGTTGGTGCCCTTCACCCGCGCGCCCTTGGGGCGGATGCGGCTGAAGTTGTAGCCCACGCCGCCACCGCGGCGCATGGTCTCGGCCGACTGCAGCAATGCTTCGTAAATACCGACCTTGCCGTTCTCGGACTCGGACACCGCATCGCCCACCGGCTGCACGAAGCAGTTGATCAGCGTGGCCTTGAGGTCGGTACCGGCAGCGGAGTTGATGCGACCACCGGGAATGAAGCCACCGTCCAGCGCCTCGTAGAACAGCGGGGCGAAACGTTGCGGGTCTTGTTCCAGCGCCGCCAGTGCTTGCGCCACGCGCTGGCGCACTTCGCTTACCGACTGTTCGCCGTTTTTGGCGTATTTTTCCAGCAATACTTCGCGTGAAATATCCTGTTCCGCAAACACGGCGCTATTGTCCCGGTTCATGCCACCTCCGCTATATGTGGTGTCAGAAAAATAGAAATATAACTAGATATAGCGGGCAATAACATTGATAGCCATCAAAGCTGTACCGCCGGACAGTCCGGTGCGGCAGCCTTGCAACAGCGCTAGCGCATCCGGGGATGCCGCCGTCTCGCCACTTCCCGGATGCGCCTTCGGCTTATCCGGGCTACGGGCGGCGTCTGACAGCCACGTGAACAACTGGACAGCTTGCGGCCAACCCGCTGCAGCGGCCTTGCAACACCACCACCGTAGCCCGGATAAGCGCAGCGCATCCGGGGATGCCACAGCCGCATCGCTACCGGATGCGTTGGTGGCTTATCCGGAGATACCACGCATTCATCGCCCCCGGATGCGCCTTCGGCTTATCCGGGCTACGGGTATGGCATTACTTCAGTTTCAGCAGCAGCGGTACCCCGTCCTTGTCGGCCTTCACCTTGTCCGGCTCCAGCACGCTGATGCGCGACTCCAGCTCCGGCCGGGCTTGCAGCAGCAGCTTGCGGGCCGCTTCGCCGCGCGCCTTGGCCAGTGCCGCCAGTGCCGCCTGATCCACTTTCTGTGCGGCCAACAGCTCCTGACGCATGGCCTGTGCGCGCTCGGCGGTGTCCTTCTCGCTGGCCACGCGCTTGAGCCAGGCAAAGCGGCCGATCTGCGCGGCGTAGACATCGCCCACCGCCTTGCGGATCGCCGGGTCGCCCATGTCCGGCAGTGGCAGCGGCTCGTCGGCCTGCAGCTGGTAGGCGGCGCGCTTGAGGATGTCGCTGTCCACGCGATAGCGCGCCAGCTCACGGCTGTCCTGCTCGGCGTCGTAACCGCCGCCGATGGCCAGCGCCAGCTTGGGCCGCTTCAGCATCAAATCGGCCAGCTTGCCCAGCTTCTCGCGCTCCGGCGGCGGTATGCGGTCGTCACCGGCATCGGCATAGATCTCGTCGAAACCTTCGCCACCGAACAGCGCGCGGAACGGCGCGGTCACCACTTTCACCAGAATGTTGCGGATCGCCTGCCACACCAGGTGGCCGTAGGAGAAGTCCGGCTGATCCAGGCTGCCGGCCACCGGCAGCGACAGGTCAATACGGCCATCGCTGTCTTCCAGCAGCGCCACGGCAAGGCGTAGCGGCAGGCGGGTGCCGTCATAATCCGCCACCTCGTTGCCCAGCTGGATGTGGTCGATCACCACCCGGTTGTCGCCGTTGAGCTGGCGATCCTTCAGCAGGTAGCGCAGCTCGGTGGTGAGCCGGCCATCGGTGATCTGCCAGCCGGCAAAGGTCATCGAGTAGGGGTTGAGGCTGCCCAGCGGGATGTTGCGGAAGTTCAGCGTCATGTCCAGGTCGCGCGTTACCTCGAACGGCGACAGCGCGCCACGGATGCGCACGTCGCCGAACTGGTCGACACGGCCATCCAGCGTTACCGTGCCACGCCGGCCCGGCTTGCTGGACAGCCCCAGCACGGTACCGGACAGCGAATGGATGCGGGTGCCGAAACTGGGCTGCAGGCCCAGATCGGCGAAATCCATGCGCGCATTGCGCACGCGGATGGCCCGCACATCCACCACCGGCACCGCGCTGGCGGCAGCCGGTTTGGCGGCCACCGGTTTGGCAGCAGCCGGCGCAGGCTTCATCAGATGGGCAAAATTGGGCACCCGTTTTTCGTCCAGGATAAAGCGCAGCTGCGGCGCCACCAGCCGCACGTCGGCAATCGCCACCCGCTCCGGCTGCGCCTTGATGCCGCTGATGGCCAGCTGCTGCCAGCCCAGCAGCGGCTCGCGCCGACCCGGCTCGAACAGCGCCAGCTTGTCCAGCTGTGCCTTGCCGTCCGCCTGCCAGCGGCCAGCGGCCAGGCGAAAACCGATATCGCCGGACACCAGCCCGGAGCCGAAACGCAGCACGGTGCTGTCCAGCGCATACGGCGCCACGCCCTGCAGCGGCAGGCTGCTGGCCTGCAGCTGGCCCTGGATGTCCTGCAAGTTGGCCGCAAGCGTAGCGTCCAGCTGCAGCTTGCCCTGGCCGATATTGCCGCCCAGCTGCAGCGCCCACCCCTGCTGCACATCGCCACTGGCCTTGGCGGCCAGCTCGCTCAGCTGCAGCGCCACCGGCGTGGCGGTGGTGGCATCCTGCCAGCGCACATCGCCGCCAGCCAGGGTGATGGCCGGATAGCGCAGTTGCCAGCCAGGGTTACCGGCCGGCTGGGCAGTATTTGCCGCCGGGCTGGCTGTAGCGTTCCCGCTCTGGCGCAGTGCCTCGACCACGTCCAGCCGGCCCGCCTTGTCGCGGTTGGCGGCGAGCTGCAGCCCCTGCAGGCTGATGTCGCCCGGCGTGATACGACGTGCCGCCAGATCCAGCTCGCTGCTGGCCAGCTGCAGGCCGGCCAGGCGGGCAAACGCCGGCTGTTCGCCACTGGCCAGCGCCAGCTGCGACAGTGCCAGCGTGGCGCCATTCACTTTCAGCGCGCCCTTGGCGTCCATATTGATGCCAGCCTGCAGGCTGTCCAGTTTCAAGCTGGCTTGCAGCGGCGCAGCAAAGCCCTGGTGTATCGCCTTGAGTTGCCAGTTTTCCAGGCGCAGCTGCGGCACGCTGATCTGCCAGCCTGGCTCGGCCTTGGCGACCGGTTTGGCCGCAACAGCGGGCGCAGGCTGCGCCGCTGATGGCGACAGCGCGGCCAACCAGTCCGGCTGCTGGCTGGCATCCAGCACGGTGGCAAACTCGCCGCCAGCCAGCGTGACCTTGCCCAGTTTCAGCTGCTTGCCGATCAGCGAGAAATCGCCATGGCTCACGCTCAGGCTGGCGAGCTTGAACGGGCTGCCAGTACGCGGCGCCGCCAGCGCCAGGCCATCCAGCCGCGCGCTGAAACCGCGTGACCAGACACTGGCCGATACGCCGGCCAGGTCAAAGTGGTACGGCAGTTTCAGCGCCAGCTTGCCCTGCGGGGCCTCCAGTTTCAGGTAGGGGCGCACATACGGCCACAGACCCCGCAGTGTCAGACCATCCACCTGCAGCACGCCATCGGACTGCAGCGGCTGCAGCAACAGACTGCCCTGCCAGGCGAGGCGGGTGCCGTCGTCCAACTCCGCCGCCAGCTGGTAGCGACCATAGTTGTCCGGCAGCGTGGACAGGTTCTGCAGGCGGAAATCCATCGGCAGCAGCTGGCGTTGCACATCGCCAGCCAGCGCGTCGACCATGTGCACCTGGCCCTTGTTGAGCGCCAGTTGGCGGATCAGCAGCTTGGCCGGGTCTGCCGGCGGCTCCGGCTGCGGTTCGGACTGCGACTGCGCGTTGATGTCCTGCACCAGCCGCGCCCAGTTCCACAGCCCCTGGCGGTTACGCACCGCCCACAGCCGCGGCACATCCAGCGAGATATCGGCAAACTGGATGCGGCCGATCAAGAGCGGCAGCGCCTCGGCATCCACATTCAGCCGCGCGGCGCTGAACATGCTGCTGCCGTCCCGGTCGCGCAGCGCCACATCGTGCACGGTAAGGCGCAGCGCCCACGGCGCGAACTCCACCTTGCCCAGCGTGAGCTTGCGGCCAAGCTTCTGCGCCCAGTTGCCGGCAGCGTAATCCACCGCCTTGGGCACACCGGCCCACAGGCCGCCCATCAGCAGCGCCACGGCGGTTGCCGCCCAGGCCAGGCGACGCGGCCAGGGGCTGCGTGTTACGGGAGCTTGGGGCGCCTCGGTATCATTCATGATTAAACAGTTCCGAAAATGTCGGCGTGGTGTGGGTTTTCCTCCACAACCCCCGCCATGGAAAGCAAGCAGAAGTTGCCGCCGGGCGGCGGCTACTTTTAGCATGACGTTCGCGCCGATGATGATTTTAAACACCAGCAGCTGGCGCGAAAATTTCACCCTTCATTTTATATCCATAAAGGACACGCATTTTGATTGATCTGTCCGGGCTCGGCTTCCAGCGCCAGCCCCTGCCCCGCCACCCCAGCGACCAGCGCCTGTGCGCCACGCTGGCTTTTCTCACCCTGGCGCAGCGCCGCAAGACGCTGCTGAACCACGAACGCCGCTGCACCAGCTCCGGCGCCCATACCTGATTCCGAGACCGCTACATGAACCACAATGCCCAAGCAATCCAGCAATGGCTGGACGACCATCACATCACCGAAGTGGAATGCCTGATTCCGGACATGACCGGACTGGCCCGCGGCAAGATCGTTCCGCGCCACAAGTACAACCCCGCCGAAGGCCTGCGCCTGCCGGAAGCCGTGCTCAGCATGACCGTGACCGGCGATTACCCGGAGCAGGACTTTACCGCGGTATCCGACCCGGACATGCGCCTGATCCCGGATGCCAGCACCATCCGCCCGGTACCATGGGCAAAAGAACCCACCGCCCAGATCATTCACGACTGCGTCAATTTCGATGGCAGCGATGCCGACCTGGCGCCACGCAATGTGCTCAAGCGCATCCTCAAGCTGTACGAGCAGCAAGGCCTGTCCGCCATCGTGGCCCCGGAAATGGAGTTCTACCTGGTAGAGGTACAACCCGACGAAGACATCCCGCTGCGCCCGCCGGTTGGCCGCACCCGCCGCACCGAGGCCGGGATGCAGAGTTTCAGTATCGACGCAGTCAACGAATACGACGACGTATTCGACGTGATGTACGACTGGTGCGAGGCGCAGGGCCTGGCGCTGGATACGCTGATCCACGAGATGGGCACCGCGCAGATGGAGATCAACCTGGACCACGGCGACCCGCTGGCGCTGGCCGACCAGGTGTTCCTGTTCAAGCGCACTGTGCGCGAGGTGGCGATCCGCAACAATATGTACGCCACCTTCATGGCCAAGCCGATGCAGGGCCAGCCGGGCAGCGCCATGCACATCCACCAGAGCGTGGTGGATGCCGACGGCCGCAATATCTTCAGCCAGGCCGACGGCAGCCCGTCCGATGCCTTCCTGCACTTCATTGGCGGCCTGCAGACCTACCTGCCGGCGGCCATGCCGTTCTTTGCGCCATATGTGAACAGCTACCGCCGCCTCAGCCGCTTCACCTCGGCGCCGATCAACCTCAGCTGGGGCTACGACAACCGCACCTGCGGCCTGCGCGTACCGCATTCCGGCCCCGAGGCACGCCGGGTGGAAAACCGCCTGGCCGGGGTGGACGTGAACCCCTACCTGGCAATGGCCGCCAGCCTGGCCTGCGGCTACCTGGGCATGCAGCAGCGCATTGCACCGTCCGAACCGCTCTCCGGCAGCGCCTACGAGCAGCCGCACCAGCTGCCGCGCCACCTGGATGACGCCATCGATACCCTGCTCAAGTGCCAACCACTGGCGGAGATCTTCGGCGAGCACTTCATCCAGACCTATGGCGCCATCAAGGAAGCCGAGTACCGCGAGTACTTCGACGTGATCAGCCCGTGGGAGCGCCGCTTCCTGCTGCTGCACGTGTAAGGTCTGTCGCGGCATCATGCGGCCAACCCGTCACGCGGGTTGGCCGCATGTTTTTGTGCGCCACCTTTTGGCGTGGCCCTGGCTGCGCTATGCTGCGCAGCCATTCAAGGAGACCGACATGCCGCAGCTGCGCTGGGACATTTTCTGCACCGTCATCGACAACTTCGGCGACATCGGCGTGACCTGGCGCCTGGCGCGCCAGCTGGCAGCCGAACACGACGCCGCCGTGACACTATGGGTGGACGACCTGGCCAGCTTCGCCCGCATTGCCCCGGCATTGGATGTGGCACAACCCGACCAGCCGCTGGGCAACATCCGCGTGCGCTACTGGGGCAAACCGTTCACGGCGGATTTCGCCGTGGCCGACGTGGTGATCGAGGCGTTTGCCTGCGAGCTGCCCGAGGCCTACCAGCAGGTGATGGCGGCGAGAGAGAAAAAACCGGTATGGCTGAACCTGGAATATCTGTCGGCGGAAGACTGGGTGGCCGGTTGCCACCGCATGGCCTCGCCGCACCCGCGGCTGCCGCTGAGCAAATATTTCTTCTTTCCCGGCTTTGACGAAAATAGCGGCGGCCTGCTGTGCGAAAGCGGCCTGCTGGCAGCGCGCGATGCCTGGCAGGCGGATCGCACCGCACTGGACGCCTACTGGCAGGCGCGCGGCGTGCCGCCCTGCCCGGCTGGCGGCATGCGCATCAGCCTGTTCGCCTATGACACCCCGGCGGCGGCGCAGTGGGCGGCAACGTTGGCCGCCGGCGCGCAGCCGGTGCAACTGCTGGTCCCGCAGGGCCGCGTGCTGCCGGACGTGCTGGCCGGCATCGGCATCACACAGCCGGCACAGCCCGGCGACAGTTTCCGCCACGGCGCGCTGCAAGTCTGCGTGTTGCCAATGACCGATCAGGACGGCTACGACCGCCTGCTGTGGAGTTGCGACCTGAATATCGTGCGCGGCGAGGACAGCTTCGTGCGTGCGCAGTGGGCCGGCCGGCCGTTCATCTGGCACATCTACCGCCAGGATGAGGACGCGCACCTGGAAAAACTGGATGCCTTCCTGCAGCGTTATCTGGAGGAACTGCCAGCCGATACCGCCGCCGCCATTCGCGACTTTCACCACGGCTGGAACCGCGACGCACTGGCACCGGATGCCTGGCCGCGCCTGCTGGCGGCCCTGCCGGCATGGCAAGCGCATGCCAGGGCCTGGCCGCAGGCGCTGCTGGCCCACGGTGAGCTGGCGACGAATCTGGTGCAATTTGCCAAAAAGCAGCTACAATAGCGGGTTTTCTGGAAACCCGTTTCCATTCTGATTCAAGACTTTAGGACTTTAAACGCATGAAAACCGCTCAGGAACTCCGCGCTGGTAACGTATTCATGGTTGGCAGCGACCCGATGGTGGTGCAGAAAGCCGAATTCTCCAAATCCGGCCGCAACTCCTCTGTTGTAAAAATGAAGATGAAGAACCTGCTGACCGGTTCGGCTTCCGAAGCCGTATACAAGGCCGACGACAAGTTCGACGTTGTGGTACTGGAAAAGCGCGAGTGCACCTACTCCTACTTCGCCGACCCGATGTACGTGTTCATGGACAACGAGTTCAACCAGTACGAAGTTGAAGCCGAGAACATGGAAGAAGTCGTGCCGTTCATCATCGACGGCATGGAAGACAAGTGCGAAGTGACCTTCTACAACGGCAAGGCCATTTCCGTTGAGCTGCCGACCACCGTGGTACGCGAAGTGGAATACACCGAGCCGGCCGTACGTGGCGACACCTCCGGCAAGGTACTGAAGCCGGCACGCATCAAGGGCACCACCCTGGAAATCCCGGTACCGGCCTTCGTTGAAATCGGCAACCTGATCGAAATCGACACCCGCACCAACGAATTCAAGAAGCGCGCCTGATCTTCGCATCCAGCGCTTCAGCAAAACCGGCAGCCCTGTGCTGCCGGTTTTTTTTTGCACCCCACCATGTCGTGAAGATTCTTTTTTTGTAGGGTGGGCAAAGCGTAGCGTGCCCACCACCACTACCTTGCCGGTGGGCACGGCCCAAGGCCTTTGCCCACCCTACGCATGTAACGCACCCACGATGTCGTGAAATCCCTTTTTTTCCACCGCAGCCACCGCCCAAAACCCGCGCCCCTCTGGCACTGCTGTGCGGGGCTGGCGTGCGGCCAACCTTGCCAGCCACGCCGATTATCGATACCATGCGCCCCATCCTGAGGGAGTAGCCGACCCGCGAGAAAGCGGGGGTCTGCGTCAACACACTTGGCGGTTCCGCCATGGCGCAGACGACAATACTGTCTGGCAAGACTCATGATTCGTTGTGAGCGGCGGGGGCCGCATCACGGCGGGTCATGTGTCGTCTGCGGCCCCCCTCGGAGTTCTCATGCAAGCCTTTCTGCTTTCCACCGGCATCGTTTCCCTGGCCGAAATCGGCGACAAAACCCAACTACTGGCCCTGCTGCTGGCTACCCGCTTCAAGAAACCGGTACCCATCATTCTTGGTATCTTCGTTGCCACCGTGCTGAACCACTTCGGCGCCGCATGGCTGGGGCAATTTGCCAGCGGTTTCATCAATATGCAGGTACTCAAGTGGCTGCTGGCCGCGTCCTTCATCGGCATGGCGCTGTGGATGCTGATTCCGGACAAGCTGGATGACGATACCCGCCTGCTGGACAAGCTGGGCGTGTTCGGCGCTACCTGTGTGGCCTTCTTCCTGGCCGAGATGGGCGACAAGACCCAGATCGCCACCGTGGCGCTGTCCGCGCGCTATCACGATACCGTTGCCGTGGTGCTGGGCACCACGCTGGGCATGATGATCGCCAACGTACCGGCCGTGCTGCTGGGCGAAGTGGCCGCCCGCAAGCTGCCTACCGAGCTAGTACACCGCGTGGCGGCCGGCCTGTTCGTGGTGGTTGGCGTGCTGACACTGCTGGCGTGACACCACCCGGCGCATGACATGACAAAGGCCCCATACGGGGCCTTTGTCGTCTGGGGTGGCGAAGCTACTTGCCTTCCGCCATCATCACCATCGGGTCGAAGCCGACGCGGATCGCGCCCCAGTGGCGGCTGTTCAGGTAGATCGGCAGCGCAATCTCGGACAGCACCTCGCCGGTATCGCGGGTATAGGTCTGCAGCATGAACGGCTGCTGGCTGCGTGCCGACTTGATGCCGGTAGGATCGTTGAACAGGCGCTTGTCACGGCTGTTCACCAGATCGGTGGCCAGGTCGCCGCTAGGCGGCTTGGAATAGAAGCTGTTATGCGTCGGCGCATAGCCGTTGTTGTCCACCATCAGGCAGAAACGGCCGCCACGCACCTGCTGTACCACCCGGTCGTATACCTGCTGCAGGGCCTGCTCCAGTTTCATGTCGTACTGGGTGTGATATTTCTGCGGCTTGCTGCCGGCAATCGGCTGGTAGCGCTGATCGAACACATCGCAGCCATCCTTGCTGGCGGCCAGCAGAATACCCACCAGTTGCTCGCGCGCCTGCTTGGCGGTGGCAATGGTCTCGTCCAGCACCCCTTCGCCCAGGATGAAGCGCGCCACCAGCTCCTGCACTTCCTCCGCCGCCCGCGACAGCTCCACCGACACCTCCTCGGAATGCTTCAGACTCTGCGCCACGTTCTGGCTCAGGGTATGAATCTCGGACACGTTGACGGTGATCTGCTGATTGGTACTGGCAAAGTCGTTCATGGTGCCGGCGATCTGCGTCATGCTCTGCGCGGTGGCTTCGAAATCGCCCATCATGCGGCCGAAGTGGTGCGAGGAGCGGTCCACCACCTCGCGCGCCTGGCTGGTATCGGCGGTGATGATGCTGGTCTCGTCCTTGGTATCCTTCACCAGCCCCAGCATGCCGTCGATATTGCCGGAGATTTCGTCGGTGGCCACCTTCACCCGTTCGGCCAGCTTGCGCACTTCGTCGGCCACCACCGCAAAGCCGCGGCCGGCCTCGCCGGCGCGCGCCGCCTCGATGGCGGCGTTCAGCGCCAGCAGATTGGTCTGCTCGGACACTTCCTTGATCAGGTCGACAATGGTCTTGATGCTGGCAGAGCGGCTGGACAGCTCGTCCACCGTGACATTGAACTGCCCTACCCGCTCGCTGACACGGCCGATCTTGCCGGCCGCATCCTGCAGCTCGGCATAGGACGCACGGGCGATTTCCAGGTTGCCCAGCGTGGTCTGCGAGATTTGCTGGGTGTCGGTGGAAACCTGGATCACCCCCTGACTGGAGCGATCGCTGGCGTCGCTGACCTGGCTGGCAAGCTGGGCCTGCTGGGTGGCGCTTTCCACCGATTCGTGGATGGTCTTGCGAGTGCGCGCGGAATCCATGGCAATGCGCATGGTCATGGTGCGCACATTGCTGATGATCTCGCGCATCTTCTGCAGGAATTCGTTATACGACAGCGACAGATCGCGAATTTCGTCATGGGTGATAGTGGGAATCTCGCGCGACAGGTCGCCTTCGCCGGCGCCGATTTCGCGGAAGATGCTGATGATCATGTTCAGTGGCCGCACGATCAGGTAGCGCAGGTACCACACCATGAAGGCGGTGAACAGCAGCGACACGCCCCAGATGATGAACGACCACAGAATGGTCTGATCCAGCAGCGAGTGGATCTGCGCCATGCTGCTGGCGGTGAGATTCTGGCTGCCCACCAAGGCGCGGATGTCATCCAGCGCCAGGTAGATGTAGGCGATCAGCACCAGCTGGAACAGGCTGATAAAGAAAAAGGCGCACAGTTTCTTGGTCAGAGAATTCCAGAATGTCTTCTCTATCAGGTCGTAACTCTTCCAGAACCAGTCCATGCACGTCTTCTCCTGTAGGTGGTTTTTCTGCCTTATAGCTTGCAGTTGTTAACTATCATCGTATCGTCGATGTTATCTATAAATTCCGACCCTGACTATTCAACCTTGGTTGATAGTGGTCAAGCTTCCTGCGTTCTGCGCCACACCATCCACTGCTCGCCATCGCCGAATACCGGCAGGCTGCTGGCCGGCTTGCACTGGCGTTCCAGCACGAAATACGGCGCCAGCAGTGCCTGCAATGTTGCCTGCTCTATGGTGTAGGGTGGCCCACCGCGCTTGTCCCCCAGATAAAAATAGCCTGCCAGTACCCCACCTGCCGGCAGGATCGCCGCCATGCGGCTGGCGTACTGCGCGCGCATGGCCGGCGGCAAGGCGCACAGGAAGGCGCGCTCGTATACCCAGTGCCAGGGGCCGTCGGTAGCGGCAGAAAAGAAATCGGCCTGTTCGATATGCCCGGCCAGCTGCGGCTGCAGCTCGCGGGCGCGCGCCACGGCCGGCGCGCTGAAATCCACCGCCAGCACCTGGCAGCCGTGCTGCACCAGTGCGGCCAACTCGTAGGCCGAACCGCAGCCCGGCAGCAGCACGCGGCGAGCGCCAGCCTGCAGCAAGCGCGCCGCTTCTTCGGCAAAGCCGGCCGGCAGCCCGGCGCTGTCCCAGGGCATGCTGTGCTGTTGGTAACGTTGATCCCAGAAGGCGGCTGATCCGCTGTTGACTGTCATGTTGCCTGCGACTCATTGTCAGTACCGATGGCCTGAACATAGCAGCGCGGTAATGGTGCAGCAATGCGAATGTCAACCGAAAGTCAAACGGCTGCCGCCTGCAGAAAGTCGCGCAGGGCCTGCGGCCAGGCCGGATCGGACACCAGCAGCCGGCAGTGCGCGCTGCCCAGCTGCAATGTCACCCAGCGCCCGCTGGCATCCTGTTGCGGCAATGCCAGCTGCAGCAGGCGGCCATCGGCCAGCTGCAGTGTGGCCTGTTCGTCGACTTGCGGCGTATCGATGCGCAAATGCCCGCCGGCCACGCGGGCCAGCGCCTGCCACACGCGGCGCCGCGGCAGCGCCGCCCACACCCGCGCCTTGTGCGCGGCATCCAGCTCGTACCAGAAGCTGATTTCCTCAAAGGTGCGCGCACAGCCCTGGCAAACGTCATCGCCGATGGCGGTGGAGCATACGCCGATGCATGGAGTGTCCGCGCTGTGCTGCATGGGAAGCCTGCAAAAAATAAAGGAAGCGCCGCAGTGTAATGCCTGTTGCCTGGATGGCAAGCCCTACCAGCGGCCGGACGCGCCACCACCGCCAAAACCACCGCCGCCACCGCCAAAACCCCCGCCACCGCCGCCGCGACCGCCGCCACCAAAACCGCCACGCCCGCCGCCGAAACCACCGCCACCACGGCCGGGGCGCAGCAGCAGGGTAATCACGAACACCAGCGCGCCGGCCAGCAGCGACTGCCACACCCAGCCCAGCTGGTACCACAGCATGGCGCCGGCCGCCGCGCCACTGCCGGCCGCGCCCAGCCAGCGCCCCAGCATCTGCCGCAAGGCACCGCCGAGGATGGTGGCGAACACCAGCACGAAGGGCAGGAAGGTCCAGGCCTCTTCCTCGTCGCCAGCCTCGGCGTTGGCCGCAGGCGGTGGCAGCGGTTCACCGTTGATCACCGCGATGATGCGTGTCACCCCGGCATCCACCGCGCCGTAGAAATCGCCTTGCTTCAGCAGCGGCACCATGATCTCGCTGATGATGCGTTTGCTGGTGGCATCGTTCAGCGCGCCTTCCAGCCCGTAGCCCACCTCGATGCGCAAGGCACGGTCATCCTTGGCGATCAGCAGCAGCGCGCCATCGTCCACTTTCTTGCGCCCCAGCTGCCACTGCTCCACCACGCGCAACGAATACTGCTCGATGGCTTCGCCGCCGGTGGTGGGTACGATCAATACCGCCAACTGGCTGCCCTTGGCCTGCTCCAGCGCCACCAGTTTCTGTTCCAGCGCGGCTTGCTGTTGCGGGCTCAGCGTGGCGGTGAGGTCGGTAACGCGGGCCTGCAGCGCCGGCACCGCCAGCTGTGCCAGTGCCAGGCAGCTGGCAAGTAGCAGCCACAGCGCCAGCAGGCCGTGTCGCAGTGCGCGGCTCATTGCGCTGCGGACGCGGAGAAGTCGACGCGCGGCGGTGTGGCCAGCGCCTTTTCGTTATCCACGGTGAAATTGGGCTTTACCGTGTGACCGAACATCATCGCGGTGAGGTTGGATGGAAAGCTGCGCACCGTCACGTTGTACTCCTGCACTGCCTGGATATAGCGGTTGCGCGCCACGGTGATGCGGTTCTCGGTGCCCTCCAGCTGCGCCTGCAGGTCACGGAAACCGGCATCGGCCTTCAGTTGCGGATAGTTTTCGGATACCACCATCAGCCGCGACAGCGCACTGCCCAGCTGTGCCTGCGCACCCTGGAACTGCGCCAGCGCCTGCGGGTTGGCCGCAAGTTCGGGGGTGACCTGCAGGCTGCCGACCCGGGCGCGCGCGGCGGTAACCTGCTGCAGCACCGTCTGCTCGTGGCTGGCATAGCCTTTCACCGTGTTCACCAGGTTGGGTACCAGATCGGCGCGGCGCTGGTACTGGTTGAGCACCTCGGACCAGCTTGCCTTGATCTGTTCGTCACCGGCTTGCAGGCTGTTGTAGCCGCAACCGGACAGGCTGCCGACCAACAGCAGGGAAAGTAGCAATTTGCGCATGGGGAATCCTTGGGGGAAAAACTGCCTTGCGGCCAACCATCCCACTATGCCATCGCCCTGCCAGCCAAGCTACACCCGCAGCAGCGGCCCCACCTTGATTACCGCCTGGGTGCGGCTGGATACCTTGAGCTTGCGCAGGATTGCCGACACATGCGCCTTCACCGTGCTTTCGGCGATGTTCAGCTCGATGGCCACTACCTTGTTGGATTTGCCGTTCACGATGTAGTCCAGCACCGTGCGTTCCTGCTTGGTGAGCTGCGCCAGGCGGCCGGCCAGGTCCTGCATCTGCTCCGGGTTGCTGGCCGGTGCACCGGTGTCGCGGTCGGCCAGCAGTGGCGGCAGGAAGATTTCGCCATCCAGTACCGCGTTCACCGCCTCGCTCATCAGCTCGCGGGAGAAGGATTTGGGAATGAAACCGGAAGCCCCCACCGACATCACCGATTCCACGGTATGGATGCGCTCGTCGGCGGATACCACGATGAAAGGCAGCGTGGGCGCCTGCTGCCGCAGCCGGGCGAGTCCGGTGAGGCCATCCATGCCCGGCATGTTCAGGTCCAGCATCGCCAGCTCGATGGCCGGGTTGGCGCGCACCGCTGCCAGCGCTGCCTCCAGCCCTTCGCACTCGACAATCTCGCAGTCATCGCCCAGCGCGCTGGCTACCACCAGCCGCATTGCCTCGCGAAACAGCGGATGATCATCCGCAATCAGTACCGTCGCATCCATATCCATCCCACGCCAGCAAGACCAGCGGCAGCGCCGCTTGTCACAATGTTGACAAGGTCCTTTCGCCACGCGGAAGGACCTTGTTTGATAAACGGCAGGGCTGCCGATTCAAGCAAGTGGCTGAATCTACCCGACGACATGACAACGAAGCCCCTGCCCGGTCATTTCAGCTCCAGGATCCAGCTGACGATACTGCGGATGTCGCCATCCTTCAGCTGCGGGTGCGGCGGCATGCCAGCGGTGCCCCAGGCGCCACTGCCGCCATCCTTCACCTTGCGCACCAGCTGCTCCAGCGCGCCCTTGTCGCCATCATAGCGGTCTGCCACGTCCTTGTAAGCCGGGCCGATCACCTTGCGTGCCACGCTGTGGCAGGCAAAGCAGCCGTTCTTCCTGGCCATGGCTTCGGCGGCGCTGGGTTCGGCCCGGGCGATGGCCGGCAGCAGCAGGCTGGCAGCCAATACGATTTGCATTGCTTTGAACATGTTTGCTCCCCGGCAGCCGGCACGGGCCGGCCGCCATGCTACGTGTTGAGAATTACTGGCTGAGCTTGAATACCCACAGGCTGCCGCCCTGGGAGATATGGGTGATCTTCTTGGCTACCTCGCCGCCCCACAGCGGCACCGCGCCGCCCCAGCCGGACACCACTGCCACGTATTGCTGGCCGTCCATTTCCCAGGTGATCGGGCTGCCGACAATGCCGGAGCCGGTCTGGAACTGCCACAGCTGCTTGCCGCTCTGCGCGTCGAACGCCTTCAGGTAGCCTTCCGGCGTGCCGGTGAACACCAGGTTGCCGGCAGTGCTCATCACCCCGGCCCACAACGGTGCCGGGTTCTTGTATTCCCACTTGATCTTGCCGGTCTTCGGGTCCATGGCGCGCAGCACGCCGATGTGGTCTTCATACAGCGGCTTGATGGTGAAGCCGGCGCCCAGGTAGGCAGCGCCTTTCTTGTAGCTGATCGGCTCGTTCCAGATGTCCATGCCCCACTCGTTGCTGGGCACGTAGAACAGCTCGGTTTTCGGGCTGTAGGCCATCGGCATCCAGTTCTTGCCGCCCAGGAAGGACGGTGCGGCAAACACTGGCTTGCCCTTGCCATCCGCGCCCTGGCTGGCCGGGTCGAACGGGTTGGCCGGACGGCCTTCCTCGTTGTAGATCGGACGCTTGGTCTTCAGGTCGAAGCCCTTGGCCCAGGTGATCTTGGATACGAAGGGGTAGGCGCCCAGCAGGTCGCCATTGGTGCGGTCGGCCACGAAGAAGAAGCCGTTGCGGTCGGCCTTGGCGCCGGCCTTGATCACCTTGCCGTCCTTCTTCAGGTCGAAGGGTACGAATTCGTTCACGCCGTCGAAGTCCCAGCCGTCGTGCGGCGTGGTCTGCAGGTGCCACTTGATCTCGCCGGTATCCGGGTTCAGCGCCAGGGTGGAGGCGGTGTACAGGTTGTCGCCCTTGCGGGTCCAGGAGTTCCACGGCGCCGGGTTGCCGGTGCCCATGAAGATGGTGTCGGTTTCCGGGTCATAGGTGCCGCCCAGCCAGGTGGCGCCGCCGCCCTGCTTCCACTGGTCGCCTTCCCAGGTAGCGTTCAGCTTGCCGGTGACGGTGCTGTCCTTGCCGTTCAGCGTGCCCATGTGGCCTTCGATCACCGGCCGCGACCATACCAGCTCGCCAGTCTTGGCATCGCGCGCTTCCACCTTGCCCACCACGCCGAATTCGCCACCGGATACACCGGTGATGATCTTGCCTTTCACCACCATCGGCGCGGCGGTATAGGAATAGCCTTCCTTGTACTCGCCCAGCTTCTTGGTCCACACCACCTTGCCGGTCTTGCGATCCAGCGCCACCAGGCGCGCATCCAGGGTGCCGAAGTACACCAGGTCTTCGTAGATGGCCATGCCGCGGTTCACCACGTCACAGCACGGCATGATGCCGTCCGGCAGGCGGGCGTTGTATTCCCACAGTTTCTGGCCGCTACGCGCATCCACCGCATAGGCGCGGGAATAAGAGGCGGTAACGTAGATCACCCCGTCGTGCACCAGCGGCTGCGCTTCCTGACCGCGCTGCTTCTCGCCGCCGAAGGACAGGCTCCAGGCCGGCACCAGCTTGGCCACGTTCTTGCTGTTGATGCGGGTCAGCGGGCTGAAGCGCTGCGCCTGCGGCCCCATGCCATAGCTCACCACATCGCCGGTGCTGCGGCTGTCATTGAGGATGTCCTGGTCGCTGACTGCCGCGCCGGCCACCGGGGCCAGCAGGGATGCGGCCAACAGCGACGACAACACGGTCAGGCGCCACTGGCGCTGGGTCTGGGGTTTTCTCATCTCGCTCTCCTGATGTTGTAGTGGGTGCCGGCTGCCGGGCGGCGCGGCCGCTGCCGGATGTGGTAGGCACGGTCTGCATTCTCGGAAGCGACAAGCCGCGGGCCAATTCGACTTAAGTCGCAAATGGCGCTTTACGGCATGCGACTTAAGTCGAATGGACGCTGCCGGAGGCCTGCGCCACGCTGCAGACAAACCACCAGCCTGACTAGCCGCCATGTCCACCGCCCACCCATTGCTCGCCGCTGCCGCGCTGTTTGCCAGCCTGGCAGCCGGCGCCGATACCAGCATCCGCATCAGCTATCTGGAAGAAACGCGCCCGGCACCCACGCCGCTGGCCAACCTGCCGCCGCGCCCGGCCAACCTGGGCAGCGCCGGCGCCCTGCTGGCGATTGCCGACAACAACACCACCGGCCGCTTCGTGCACCAGCGCTTCGTACTGCAGCGGCTGCAGGTACCGGCTGGCGCCAGCGGCGCCGACATGCTGGCGCAGCTGGGCAAGGCCGCGGCCACGCTGGTGGTGTTGAATGTCAGCGCTGCCGCCATCGACCGCCTGATGCAGCAGCCTGCGGCCAACCGCTACCTGTGGTTCAACGCCGGCGCGCCGGACGACCGTCTGCGTCAGAGCCAGTGTCGCCCCAACCTGCTGCACACCCTGCCGGGGCGCGCCATGCAGGCCGACGCGCTGGCGCAGTACCTGGTAAGCCGCCGCGGGCAGAAGTGGTTCCTGGTGACGGGGCCCAAACCGGAAGACAAGCTGTACGCCGCCGCCATCCGCCGCGCCGCCAAGCGCTTTGGCGGCCGCATCGTGCTGGATAAAAGCTGGAACTACGGCCATGACGCGCGCCGCACCGCACAGGCCGAGGTGCCGGTGTTTACCCAGGGCGGCGATTACGACGTGCTGATCGTGGCCGACGAAGCCGGCGACTTTGGCGACTACCTGTCCTACCGCAGCTGGCTGCCACGCCCGGTGGCCGGCACCCAGGGCCTGACAGCGGAAGGCTGGCACGCCACCGCAGAACAATGGGGCGCGGTGCAGCTGCAGAACCGCTTTCGCAGCCAGCAGCAGCGCGATATGCAGGCGGTGGACTACGCCGCCTGGGCGGCGGTGCGCAGCGTGGGCGAAGCCGCCACCCGCACCGGCAGCGGCGATAGTGCCAAGCTGGCCGCCTATATCCGCAGCGACGCGTTCCAGCTGGCCGGCTTCAAGGGCCGCACGCTGTCTTACCGGCCGTGGAACGGCGAGTTGCGCCAGCCGATGCTGATCGCCCAGCCGCGTGCGCTGGTGAGCCTGTCGCCGCAGGACGGCTTCCTGCACCCGCGCACCGACCTGGACACCCTGGGCTTCGACGCGCCGGAAACGCGCTGCGGTAACAAATAAACAAGGAGACACCACCATGCCTCACCGTCGCAACTGCCTGGCACTGTCACTGCTGGCCGCCAGCCAGCTGAGCCTTGCGGCCAACGTCTACGTGTCCAATGAAAAGGACCACACCCTGTCGGTGATCGACAGCAATACGCTGAAAGTGGTGAAGACCATTCCGGTGGGCAAGCGCCCGCGCGGCATTACGCTATCGAAGGACGGCAAGTCGCTGTACATCTGCGCCAGCGACGACAACACCGTGCAGGTGCTGGACCTGGCCAGCGGCCGCATCAGCCACAACCTGCCTTCCGGCGAAGACCCGGAGCAGTTCGCGCTGTCGCCGGACGGCAAGGCGCTGTACATCGCCAACGAAGACAGCAATGTGGTCACCATCGTCGACGTGGCCAGCCGCCGCGTGAGCGGCCAGGTGGATGTGGGCGTGGAGCCGGAAGGCATGGCGGTAAGCCCGGACGGGCGCTGGGCGGTGAATACCTCGGAAACCACCAATATGGTGCACTGGATCGACACCCGCACGCGCCAGCTGGTGGACAACACCCTGGTAGACCAGCGGCCGCGCTATGCGCGCTTCAGTGCCGACGGCAGGCAGCTGTGGGTCAGCAGCGAGGTGGGCGGCACGGTATCGGTAATCGATGTGGCCAGCCGCAAGCGCGTGCAGACCATCCGCTTTGCCATTACCGGCATCCCCAAGGACCGCATCCAGCCGGTGGGCATCCGCCTGACCCGCGATGGCCGCTATGCCTTCGTGCCACTGGGGCCGGCCAACCACGTGGCGGTGATCGACGCCAAGACCTTCCAGCCGCTGAAATACCTGCTGGTGGGCCGCCGCGTTTGGCACGCCGCGCTCAGCAGCGACGAAAAACAGCTGTGGGTGACCAATGGCATCAGCAACGATGTGTCGCTGATCGACGTAAACGAGCTGAAGGTACTGAAATCCATCCCGGTGGGGCGCTACCCCTGGGGTGTGGTGGTGAGCGGCTCATGACGCCGGTACTGGAAATCAGCGGGCTGGGCCACCGCTACGGCCAGCGCCAGGCGCTGAGCGGGCTGAACCTGACGCTGGCGGCCGGCGAATGCTGCATCCTGCTGGGGCCGAACGGCGCCGGCAAGAGCACGCTGTTCGGCCTGCTCACCCGCCTGCTGGCGCTGCAGCAGGGCAGCATCCGCCTGTTTGGCGAGGCACTGCGGCCAAGCCTGCTCGGCCGCGTCGGCGTGGTGTTCCAGCAACCGACGCTGGACCTGGACCTGACGGTGGAGCAGAACCTGCGCTACTTCGGCGCACTGCAGGGCCTGCACGGCAAAGCGCTTGGCCTGCGCATCGACGCCGAACTGGAGCGGCTGCAGCTGGCCGAGCGCCGCCGCGAGCGGGTGCGCGCGCTGAACGGCGGCCACCGCCGGCGGGTGGAAATCGCCCGCGCGCTGCTGCACCAGCCGGCACTGCTGCTGCTGGACGAACCGACCGTGGGGCTGGACATGCCCACCCGCCAGCAGCTGATCGCCCATCTGCACGCACTGGCACGCGACAACGGCCTGGCGCTGCTGTGGGCTACCCACCTGATAGACGAGATCGACCCGGTGCACGACACGCTGGCGCTGCTGCATCGCGGCCAACTATTGGCGCATGGCCCGGTGGCACCGCTGCTGGCCGCCAGCGGCAGCGGCGATCTGGCCGGCTGGTTTGATCACCATACCGGGGCACTACCATGAAATGGCTGCTGGTTTTACAGGCGGTAATCCTGCGCGAGCTGCGCCGCTTCCTGCAGCAACGCTCGCGCTTCTTCGGCGCGCTGGTACGGCCGCTGATCTGGCTACTGGTGTTCGCCGCCGGTTTTCGCGCCGCGCTGGGCATCGCCATCACCCCACCGTACGAAACCTATATCACCTACGACGTGTACATCGTGCCGGGGCTGGTGGGCATGGTGCAGCTGTTCAACGGCATGCAGAACTCGCTGTCCATGGTGTACGACCGCGAAATGGGCAGCATGCGCGTGCTGCTGACCAGCCCGCAGCCGCTGCCCTGGCTGCTGTTTTCCCGCCTGTTCGCCGGCATGTGCATATCGCTGCTGCAGGCCTACGCCTTTTTGCTGATCGCCCGCCTGTACGGCGTGGACCTGCCGTGGCAGGGCTTTGTCAGCGTGCTGCCGGCACTGGTGCTGACCGGCCTGCTGCTGGGCGCCGCCGGCATGGTGCTGTCGTCGTGGGTGGCGCAGATCGAGAACTTTGCCGGGGTGATGAATTTCGTGGTGTTCCCGCTGTTTTTTCTGTCATCCGCGCTGTACCCGCTGTGGAAGATGCAGGAAGCCAGCGAGGTGGTGTACCGGCTGTGCAGCCTCAACCCGTTCACCGATGCGGTGGAGATGATCCGCTTCGCGCTGTACGGCCAGTGGCAGCAGAGCGCCATCGTCAACACGCTGATCGCCACTGCGGTATGCATGGCGCTGGCGCTGTGGGGCTACCGGCCGCGGCAGCGGGCGTGATGGTTGGCCGCGCGCTGTGTCCGCTGCGCGGACGATGATTACATTGCCGCTTCCGCGCGGCGGACGGGTACCTTTCTTTTGCTTCGCCAAAAGAAAGGTACGAAAGAAAAGGCGACCCGATGTGCCGCGAAACCCCGACAAAAAAGCCGCCCGCAAGGCGCCGGCGATTCGCCGTTTGCTAACGTCAAACGGCTCAGGCGCCGTCTTAAAACCTTGCGGCCAACTTTTTTGCCGGCGCGTCCCAACGGGACAGGACGCGGTCGCAACAGGCTCTGGTATTGCCGCACCCCGCTTCGCCAATCATTTGATTGCATCGGGAATTGCACAGGCTCGGCAGAGGCCGCCCCGTAGCCCGGATAAGCGCAGCGCATCCGGGGATGCGAGCCACCACGACAACAGAATTGACCCCGGATGCGCCTGCGGCTTATCCGGGCTACGAGAGGTGAAATGTATCGGGCCTACAACGGTACCGGCTGCGCCGCCACCAGCGGCAGGCCGGCCTCGACCCAGCCGTCGCTGCCGGCCGGGTACCAGTACACCTGGCGGTAGCCCAGGCTCAAGGCGCGACGCGCGGCGTTCCACGACATCCAGCAATCGCGCAGGCAGTAGAACACCAGGGGTCGGGCGACATCGCCACCACTGAGCCGCGCCAGTTCGCGGGCGAAATAGTCGGCCATGAGCGGCGACAGCTCGCCGTAGCCGACATTGGGCAGCCACACGCTGCCCGGCAGGTTCTGCCGCGCATGCGCCGGCAGCCAGTGGGTAACCCCGGCGGCATCGGTCACCTGGCCGCTGGCCATCACGTCCAGCAGCAGCGGCTGGCGTGCGGCCAACAGTGTCTGCAGCGCGGTGGTGTCCAGCACCGTGGCGCCGGGCAGAGTGTCGGGAGTGGGGGCGCGGTAGTGCTGCAGGCGGTAGCCATCCGGCAGCGCCACCGCTTCGGCATGACACAGTTGATGGCTGCCCAGCAGCAACAACAGGGCAACACTGATGCGCGACAGACTCATGGCGGCGGCTCCTCAGGGATACGCTGCCAGCATGGCAAGACGGCAAGGGTGCCGCCATGCGACTTTCGTTTTATGCTGCGGCTATCGATAAGCGCACGATCCAACAAGAACGCCCACGATGGCGAGACAACAGGTGGATGGAGACCCATGATTACCAACCAGACCCAGCCGGTGCGGCGCTGCCATGTGTACAGCGCCGATCCGGAACAGGCCGCCGACGAGCTGTACCAGCAGCTGTGGCAGCCGGATTGTTCGCTGGTGCTGCTGTTCGTGGCGCCGGATTACCAGCTGGACAAGCTGGCCCCCGCCCTCGCCCGCCGCTTCGGTGACGTGCCGGTGGTGGGCTGTACCACCGCCGGCGAGATCAGCCCGGATGGCTACCGCTGCCATTCCATCGTTGGCGCCAGCTTTGCCGCGCCGGATTTCTTCTCGGTGATCAAGCGCATCGACACGCTGCCGGATTTCGATCTTTCCGACGCGCTGGGCACGGTGATGGCAGCACGCTACGCGCTGGGGCAGAAATGCGGCTTCCCGCTGGAGCGGCGCACCTTCGCGCTGCTGCTGGTGGATGGCCTGTCGGCGCGCGAGGAGCAGCTGGCTGGCCGCCTGGCGCGGGCGCTGGGCGATATCCCGATCTGCGGCGGCTCGGCCGGTGACAATATGCGCTTCGAGCGCACCCACGTGCTGGTGGATGGCGAGTTTGTCAGCGACAGCGCGGTGCTGGTGCTGGTGGCCACCCGTCACCCGTTCGAGGTGTTCAAGTCCGAGCACACCGTGCGCAGCGGCGAGCGGCTGGTGGTCACCGAGGCCGATAGCGAGCGCCGGCTGGTAACCGAAATCAACGCCGAGCCGGCCGCCGCCGAGTACGCGCGCATGCTGGGCGTGTCGCCGGAAAAGCTGTCGCCGCTGTCCTTCGCCGCCCACCCGCTGGTGCTGAACGTGGGCGGTGTGCCGTATGTGCGCTCCATCCAGCGCATCAACCCGGACCTGAGCCTGAGCTTTTTCTGCGCGGTGGACGAAGGCATCGTGCTGTCCGGCACCCGCGCGGTGGATATCGTGGACAACCTGGCGAATACCTTCCGCGAGCTGCGCGGCCGGCTGGGGCAATTCCAGATCGTGCTGGGCTTCGACTGCATCCTGCGCACCCTGCCGCTGATGCATTCCGATGCCATCGCCCGCCTGTCCGGGCTGCTGGCGGCCAACGCCGTGGTGGGCTTTTCCACCTACGGCGAGCAATACCAGGCCATGCACGTGAACCAGACCTTCACCGGTATCGCCATCGGCTACGGACACGGCGATGACTGAGCACGACACCGACAGGTTGGCCGCACTGGAGCGCGACAACGCCAAGCTGCGCAAGATCAACGAGGCGCTGATGCGCCGCGTGGAGCTGGGGCTGGCCGACAACGGCAACTCGTTCACCTTCTTCCAGGTGGCTGCCGAGCTGGAAACCCGCATCCAGGAGCGCACCCGCGCGCTGGAAAAGGCCATGGGCGATCTGGAGGCCAGCAACTTTGCGCTGCAGGAAGCCACCCGCGCCGCCGAGCTGGCCAAGAACCAGCTGCACGTGGCGGTGGAAACCATTGCCGACGGCTTTGCGCTGTGGGACCGCGAGCACCGCCTGCTGCACTGCAACCGCAAGTTCGCCGAGATGTTCCCGCCGCTCAAGCCGCTGATCGCGCCGGGCCTGCCATTCGAAACCCTGCTGCGCGCCGCGGTGGCGGCCCGGCTGATCCGCGATGCCGAGGCCGACCCGGAAGGCTGGATCGCCATGCGCCTGGCGCAGCAGCAGGCGCCGCAGGACAGCCTGATCCTGGCGATGAGCGACGGCAGCTGGCAGCGGGTGAGCGAACGCGCCATTGCCGGCGGCGGCCGGGTGGCGATCTACACCGACATCACCGAGATCAAGCGCCAGGAAACCCTGCTGCGCGAGCGTGACCTGGCGGCGCATTCGCAACTGCTGCACGCCACCATGAACAGCATCCGCCAGGGGCTGGCGGTGTTCGACGGCGACGGCCGGCTGATGGAGTGGAACCAGCGCTTCGTGGAGCTGACCCAGCCGACCCAGGCCGAGCTGGACAGCGGCCAGCTGGCAGAATGGGCGCGCTGCTGCCCACTGGGCGGCACGCTGGAACACAGCACCCCGGCCGGGCTGACGCTGGAGGTGCAATACAACCCGATGCCGGGTGGCGGCTTCGTGATGAGCTACACCGACATCAGCGAGCGCAAGGAGGCCGAGCAGGCGCTGCGCGACAGCGAGGCCAAGATCCGGCTGGTGACCGACGCCATGCCGGCGCTGATCGCCTACGTGGACAACCGCCAGATCTACCGCTTCACCAACCTGGGCTACGAAAGCTGGTTCGGCATGCCGCGCTCCGAGATCAACGGCCGCGCCATGCGCGAGGTGCTGGGGCCGGAGCTGTTCGACGCCCGCCGTCACTACGTGGAACGGGCGCTCGCCGGCGAGGCCTCGGTGTTCGAGCTGGAGCTGCCGGCACCGCGCCAGCACATCGAATTTGCCCGCGCCACCTTCATCCCCCACTTCGCCAGCGACGGCAGCGTGCTGGGCTTCTTCGCGCTGATCCAGGACATCACCGAAAGCCGCCGCGCTGCGCTGGAACTTCAGCAGGCCAAGGAACAGCTGGAGGTGCGGGTGGAGGAGCGCACTACCGAGCTGTCGGTGGCCAACGGCCGTCTGCGCGAGGCGATCCGCACCGTGGAGGACGCGCAGCAGAGCAAGACCCGCTTCTTTGCCGCCGCCAGCCACGACCTGCTGCAGCCGCTGAACGCCGCGCGGCTGTTCCTAGCCTCGCTGGCCGGCCAGGCGCTGTCGCCTACCGCGCGGCCGCTGGTGGACAAGACCGGCACCGCGCTGGAAGCGGTGGACGATCTGATCAATACCCTGCTGGAAATCTCGCGGCTGGATGCCGGCGCGGTGGAAACCGAGCTGCGCCACTTCCCGGTAGCCCAGCTGCTGGACCAGGTGGCCGAGGAGTTCGCACCGCTGGCCGAGGCCAAGTCGCTGCGGCTGCAGCTGCATGCTGGCCGCGCCATCGTGCACAGCGACTGGGTGCTGCTGGGGCGGGTGATACGCAATTTCCTGTCCAACGCCATCCGCTACACCCGCCAGGGCAGCATCCTGCTGGGCTGCCGGCCGCAGCCGGACGGACTGCTGGTCGGCGTGTGGGACCAGGGGCTGGGCATTCCCGGCGACAAGCTGGCGCAGGTGTTCCATGAGTTCCAGCGCCTGCCGGAACACCACAGCCTGTGCCCCAAGGGCATGGGCCTGGGGCTGGCCATCGTCAGCCGCCTGGCGCGGCGACTGGGCTACCGCATCGTGGTGCAGTCGCAGTTCGGCCGTGGCTCGCTGTTCGGCGTGGTAGTGCCGTATGGCGACGCTGCCGCGGTAGCCACCGCGCCGCCGACCGAAGCGCCGCAGCTACAGGCGCTGCCGGCGCAGCGCCAGGGCGCCACCATCCTGCTGATCGACAACGAGGCCAGCATTCTGGAAGGCATGTGCACGCTGCTGGCCGACTGGCACTACCACCCGTTGGCCGCAGCCTCCGCCAGCGAGGCGATTGCCCTGCTGCAGCAGCAGGGCGTGGTGCCGGACGCGATCCTCGCCGACTACCACCTGGACCACGGCGCCACCGGGGTGGACGCCATCCGCAGCATCAACCACCACCTTGGCCGCAACCTGCCGGCGGCGCTGATCACCGCCGACCGCAGCGATGAGGTTCGCCAGCTGGCTGACGACAGCGGCTGGGCGTGGCTGGGCAAACCGGTACGCCCGGCACGGCTGCGCACCCTGCTGGCGCACCTGACGCAGGCAGGGGGCGCCCCGGACAACGCCTAGCCACGGGAAACACTGAAAACCTCTTTCGCCACGGAATCCACGGAAAACACAGAAAAAACCTTTCGCCACGAAAACCACGAAAAACACGAAACAAGTGGGCGCAGGCAGAGGCGCAGCAGGTTTGCCGCCGTGGTTTCTGTGGCAAAAGACCCGGTAGTTTCGTGGCGGCAGGCTCCCCTACGGTGCTAGGTAGGCGCATCATGGCGAAAATTTGACATTGATACCCGACGTGAAAGCCCCCCAGTTAAGAGGGCCAGACTCAGATGGGATGCACGCCAAATGGGTAGTTTTTGAAGTCTTTCACGTTGCGAGTGACAATTATGGCCTGCAGCTCCAGGCCAGTAGCCGCAATGATGGCATCCGGTGCCCGACCACCATTCTGCCTTCTGCGCTGCGCCGCCAGTCGCTCGATCCTTGGCGACATCGGAACGGTAGTGAAGTTGTCGTTGATAGCGTTAAACACCTGATTGTCTTCATCACTAAAAATGTCACGCTCGCGGGCATCTGGCTTACCAATCATGACCTCATGCCTAGTGATTGAGCTGATATAGCGATCTTCTCTCGGGATGGACTCGATAAACTCCAGAATCCTCTCATCCTCCCCATCCAACAGGTAGATCAGTACGTTGGTATCAAATAAGTAGGCTTGGCTCAATCCCAATCCTTTCTCACCGCTTCTTGGTACTCAATGCCATCAACAGGCGCAATGCCCAGCCTCTTGAACAGACCAAAAGCTTTACGCAGGGATTGATCGTGAACCGGTGCCGTTTCTTGCTCCGGTGCCGGAGGTGTTGGCCTGTTTACCACTGGCGCCGGTGATGACCGACTTCCGCCGCTATCGATTTGTATACGTGTCCCCCCGATCAGCAGCTTTTCCATGACGTCTGGCGTAACAACGAAAACCTCGGGAGCGACGAGTTGTTTCTGCTGCTTGAACGACTTTCTGATATCTATGCGCTCGCGACGCTGTAGCCGGCCTGCACTCGACACAGATATGTGACCGATGGATGTTTTCTTCATGGTCTCAATCTCGCATTGCATTAAATGATTGCAGTTTAATCAGGGGTTTGCGGCAGTGCAATGCAGAGTAGTATTCTGCCGCCCGAGCTTGCCTTGCCTCTCTCCAGCAGGCTCCGCACAGCAGACCTTTCGGGTAGGAAGCTCCCCCGTACAGGTGAGCCATTCTGGCAGCAGTTATTTCCCGCCAGGCCGCGCCACGCCTGGTTCTGCGACCAAAGTAGCATGGTCGAACCTCCTTCTGATTCGCACAATGCAATCACTGCCAGGCCACTGATCCACATCGCCGGCATGTCACCAGAACCCGGAGGAACATCATGCTGCAACAGACCCTGAATGCCATCCAGAACACCATCCCGCTGCGTAGCCAGTACGACAACTTTATCGGCGGCAAGTGGGTGGCCCCGGTACGCGGCCAGTACTTCACCAACCTGAGCCCGGTAACCGGCCAGCCGCTGTGTGAAATCGCCCGCTCCACTGCCGAAGACATCGAGCTGGCACTGGACGCCGCGCACAACGCCGCCGACCGCTGGGGCCGCAGCTCGCCGACCGAGCGCGCCAACGTGCTGCTGCGCATCGCCGACCGCCTGGAGCAATACGCCCCGTTCATCGCCGCCGTGGAAACCGCCGACAACGGCAAGCCGCTGCGTGAAACCAACGCCGCCGACATTCCTCTGGCCATCGACCACTTCCGCTACTTCGCCGGCTGCGTGCGGGCACAGGAAGGCAGCCTGAGCGAGATCGACGAGAACACCATTGCTTACCACTTCCACGAGCCGCTGGGCGTGGTGGGTCAGATCATTCCTTGGAACTTCCCGCTGCTGATGGCCGCCTGGAAACTGGCTCCGGCCCTGGGCGCCGGCAACTGCGTGGTACTGAAGCCGGCCGAGCAGACCCCGATGGCCATCATGGTGCTGATGGAGCTGATCGGCGACCTGATCCCGCCGGGCGTGCTGAACGTGGTGAACGGTTTCGGCCTGGAAGCCGGCAAGCCGCTGGCCACCAACACCCGCATCAACAAAGTGGCATTTACCGGTGAAACCAGCACCGGCCGCCTGATCATGCAGTACGCGTCCGAGAACATCATTCCGGTAACGCTGGAGCTGGGCGGCAAGTCGCCGAACATCTTCTTCGAAGACGTGATGAACGCCGACGACGAGTTCTTCGACAAGGCACTGGAAGGCTTCGCCATGTTCGCGCTGAACCAGGGCGAAGTGTGTACCTGCCCGAGCCGCGCGCTGATCCAGGAATCGATCTACGACGCCTTCATCGAACGTGCCGTGGCCCGCGTGAAAGCCATCAAGCAGGGCAACCCGTACGACATGAGCACCATGATCGGTGCCCAGGCTTCCGCCGAGCAGCTGGACAAGATCCTGTCCTACATCGAGATCGGCCGCCAGGAAGGTGCCGAGGTGCTGACCGGTGGCCGCCGTGCCGAACTGGGTGGCGATCTGGCAGGCGGCTACTACGTGGAACCGACCATCCTGGCCGGCCACAACAAGATGCGCGTGTTCCAGGAGGAAATCTTCGGGCCGGTCGTGGCGGTAACCACCTTCAAGACCCGTGAAGAGGCGCTGCAGCTGGCCAACGACACCTCCTTCGGCCTGGGCGCCGGCGTGTGGACCCGCGATGGCTCGCTGGCCTACCGCATGGGCCGCGGCATCAAGGCTGGCCGCGTATGGACCAACTGCTACCACCTGTACCCGGCGCACGCCGCGTTCGGTGGCTACAAGAAGTCCGGTATCGGCCGCGAAACCCACAAGATGATGCTGGACCACTACCAGCAAACCAAGAACCTGCTGGTGAGCTACAGCCCCAACGCGCTGGGCTTCTTCTGAGCGGCAAGCATTCTGCTGCGCGGGCCGGGGCCGGCGCTGTGATGCTCGCGGTACCACTTGTACCGCTGTGCTTCTCGCACCAGCCGCGACCCGCTCGCGACGCACGCCACCGCAGACTGCCGCCGTAGGGCGGAAGCCTCGCAAGAGGCGTTCCGCCGCAATGTGGGCCACGTAACCGGCGGATCGCCCCTTGGGGCATCCGCCCTACCAAGAATATCCGGGGTGATGTGGGCCACCCAACCGGTTGGCGGATTGTCCTGGCTTGCCGGGGCATCCGCCCTACCGACTCAACCATTGTTGTTATCCACCCAACACACAGGCACTCCGGTGCCAGGCCACGGAGGCTCGCATGGTCAGCCGCGTCGACATCACCCCCGCTGCCGCCGAGATGGTGACAAAACTCACCGCCCGGCATGGCCCGCTGATGTTTCATCAGTCTGGAGGCTGCTGCGACGGCAGTGCACCGATGTGCTACCCGCAGGGCGAGTTTCACCTGGGCAGCCAGGATGTGCTGCTGGGCGAGATCGCCGGTGCGCCGTTCTACATGAGCGCCTTCCAGTTCGAATATTTTCGCCATACCCACCTCACCATCGACCTGGTGCCCGGCCGCGGCGCCAGCTTCTCGGTGGAAGCACCGGAGGGTGTGCGTTTTCTCACCCGCTCACGCCTGTTCACCGATGCGGAACTGGCGACGCTGGATCAGGATTCCCCCACCACCCCGCAAGGAAACACACCATGAAAGCCGTTACCCTCCGCCTGTTGATGCTGTCGCTGCTGGCTGGCGCCGGCAGCCTGGGCTTGTCCGGCCTGGCCGGCGCGCACGGTGACGTGACGCCGCAGCCGGTAGACACCGGCAACCTGAAAAAACTGGGCAGCGACTGGCTGGACAGCAACCCCTACCGCGGCAATGGCGATGCCATCCGTATCGGCCATTCCGCCTTTGCGCAGAACTGCGCGCGCTGTCACGGCATCGACGCCATCTCCGGCGGCATCGCCCCGGACCTGCGCCAGCTGCCCACCGGCGAGGAAGGCGACGCGGTGTTCCAGGGCCGCATCCGCCATGGCTCGATCCGCAACGGCGTGACCTATATGCCGCCGTTCGAGGGCATCCTGTCGCAGGAGGCCGCCTGGGCGATCCGTTCCTGGCTCGACACCGTGCACCAGGAGTAACAGCATGCGCCGCCGCCAGCTGTTGGCCGCCTTGTTGCTGGCCCCGCTACTCGCCCTGCCGGCCGCCCGTGCGGCCAACCTGGACGATCTGAAAGCCGCCGGCGTGCTGCGGGTGGCGGTGTACCGCGATTTCCCGCCGTTTTCCTTTATCCGCAACGGCGAGCTGGCCGGCATCGATATCGAGCTGGCGCGCGCCATCGGCCAGAAGCTGGGGCTGGCGGTGAACTTCATGCCCATCACCCCGGCTGACGACGTGGATGGCGACCTGCGCAACGCGGTGTGGAAAGGCCACTACCTGGGCGGCGGCACCGCCGAGCTGATGCTGCATGTGCCGTTCGATGCGGAACTGGCGCGGCGCAACGACAATGTGCACCTGTTCGGCGCCTATTACCGCGAGCAGCTGGCCTGGGCCGGCCAGTCGGTGCCCGGCTCGGCATGGCAGATAGCCAGCCAGCGCATCGCAGTGGAAAACGACAGCCTGGCCGACCTGTACCTGTCGGCACTGCAAGGCGGCCGCCTGCGCGGCCAGCTGCAGCACTACCCCAACCCGGGCGCCGCCTGCGCCGCGCTGCAAGCCGGCCAGGCCGATGCGGTATTCGGCTCCCGCAGCGAGCTGGAATGGTCGCTGCAAGGTGGAGGCTGGCAACTGGGCCAACCGCAGACTCCCGGCCTGCTGAAAGCCGGCTGGGAAATCGGCATGGCCACCAAGGAAAGCCTGCGCGACCTGGCCTGGGCCGCCAGCGATGCGCTGGCCGAGCTGCGCGCCAGCGGCGAGCTGGCGGCGATCTTCCAGCGCTACCACGTCAGCTACCGGCCGGCGGACGAGCACTAGCCATGCGCCGCGCCTTCCTATGCCTGCTGCTATCCCTGCTCTGGCTGCTGCCGACAGCTGCACACGCCGCCAGCCAGAGCACGGAGCCACAGCACGACCCGCTGCAATCGGTAATGTGGAATGTGATGCAGCGCAATGTGCTGCACGGCCAGCCGGCAGTGTTCGATGACCGGGTGCGCATCAGCCTGCCACGGCAGGTGGAAGACGGCCAGCGCGTGCCGGTGAGCGTGGATGCCAGCGCACTGGGCCAGGTGGAAGAACTGCTGCTGTTTGCCGATTACAATCCGCTGCCGCTGGCGCTGCGCTTCACCCCCGGCAGCCTGCGGCCAACCCTGGCGGTGGCAATACGCGTCAACCAGGCCACGCCGGTGCGTGCCGCGGCGCGTACCGCCGATGGCGTGTGGCATGTCGGCGGCCAGCTGGTGGATGCGCCGGGCGGTGGCTGCGCGCTGCCTACCCCTACCCGCAATACCACCGACTGGGCACTGCTGCAGGGCCGGCTGTACGGCAGGCTGTGGCAGCAGGACGGTCTGCAGCGCCTGCGGCTGCGCATCATGCACCCGATGGACACCGGCCTGGTGGGTAACACCCCGCGCTTTCACCTCAACCGGCTGCAACTGCGCGACGGCGCCGGCCAGCCGCTGGCGGAACTGGCACTGGAAGCGCCGCTGGCGGAAAGCCCGCTGTTCACCTTCGAGCTGCCGGCCGATACCGCCGGCCCGCTGCGCATCAGCGCCGGCGACAGCGACGGCAACCTGTACCAGGCCACTATCCGGGGGCTGCCATGATGCGCCGCGGCCAACGTTTGTTGCTGCTGCTCGGCCTGCTGGCAAGCGGCGTGCAGGCTGGCGATTACCCGATCCAGCCACAGCAGATCGCCCCCGGCAGCTGGGCGGTGATTGCCGACACCGGCTACTTCACGCCGGCCAATGGCGGCTTTCTGGTCAACAGCGCCTTCATCGCCACCGGCGACGGCGTGGTGGTGATCGGCAGCGGCCCGTCGCGCGCCTTCGGCGAGCAGTACCGCCGCGTGATCCAGGCCACCGCCGGCCAGCCGGTGCGCGAGCTGCTCATCACCCACAAGCACCCGGACCATTTCCTCGGCAACCAGGCGTTTGCCGACGTGGCTATCCTGGCCGATGCCCGCACCACCGCCATGCTGCAGAGCGAGGCAGATGGCCTGGCGGAGAACCTCTACCGCCTGGTGGGCGACCGCATGCAGGGCACCGAGCCCAGGCTGCCGGACACCCTGCTGCAGCCCGGCATGCACCCGGTGGGGCAGCGCCAGCTGGAATTCATCGCCGCACCCGGCCATACCCAGTCCGACATCGCGGTGTTCGACCACAGCAGTGGCGTGCTGTATGCCATCGACCAGGTATTCAACGGCCGCACGCCCACCATGCCCAATGCCGACATCGCCAGCTGGCTGCAGTCGCTGGACCGGCTGGAAGCGCTGCCGTTCAAGCTGCTGGTGCCCGGCCACGGCCCGGTGGCACGCGACGCCGGCCCGATCCGCGCCACCCGCCGCTACCTGCAGTGGCTGGACGCCACGCTGCGCGCTGCGGCCAACCGTGGGCTGACAAGTAATGAAGTGATGCAGCTGCCGCTACCGGCCGAGTTCGCCAGCTGGGCCGAAGCCCGCGACGAGTGGCGCCGCAGCGTGGGCTTTCTGTATGGCCGCTACGAGCAGGCAGCGCTGGGCGCACTGGACACGCCATAGCGCGGCGCGAGATCACCCGGCGGCGGCATGCCGCAGATAGACCACATCCTCCTCCCCGGGCTTGACCGTTCGGGTCTTTACACCCGCCCCCCCGCGCGGGTGTTTTTTTTGGCAAAACCCATGTGCATCAAGGCTTTTACCCTCCCTTCAGTACAATAGAGCCCCAAGTTGGCGCGGCCTACAGTGGAATTAACACTTGCTCACAGGAGCACCCATCATGGCCACCACCTCCAGCACCAGCAGCACGCTCAACATCGCCCAGGGCAAGGTTGTCGCCCTCGCCGGCAAGATCATCGCCGTCATGCCCGATGGCACCCAGCATGCCGTACAGGTAGGCGAGGAGCTGGCCAGCGGGGTACGGCTGATCATCCCTGCAGATGCCTTCATCGAGCTGCAATCCGCCGGCGGCGACATCGTGCGCATTGCCGAAGCCCGCGACCTCACCATCACCGATGACGTCTTCCCCACCCAGACCGCCGCCACCGACGCCACCGACGCCGCGCTGGCGCCGCTGCAACCGGAAGCGCAGCAGGTACTGGCCGCCCTGCAGGGCGGGCAAGACCCGTTGAGCCAGCTGGAAGCCGCCGCCGCCGGCCTGGCCGGCGCCGCCGGGGGCGCTGAGGATGGCGGCAACAGCTACATCATCCTTGGCCGGGTATCGGAAGGCATCACCGGCGCCAGCCTGGATCTGGGCATCGACAATCTCGGCTCCACCGGGCGTGCACAGACCAGCGAACTCCCCGTGACTAACGAGCCGCCCACCATCGTGGTGGAACAGCCCACCAACCAGGGCCCGGATGGCGTTGCCAACGATGGCCTGGTATACGAAGCCGGCCTGGACCCGAACGGCAGCGCCGAAGTGGGTGACGCCAGCAGCGATGCCGAATTCGCCACCGGCACGTTCAGCATCAGCGATCCGGAAGGCCTGGGCGACATTGCCAGCATCACCATCAATGGCATCACCATCCCCATTGCCAGCCTGAATGGCGCCACCGTGCCCGGGGCATTCGGTGAAATCACCATCAGCTACGACCCGGCCACCGGCGAGGGCAGCTACACCTATGAGCTCACCGGCCCTACCACCGATATCGACAACGAGAACGTGGCCGAGACCGACACCTTCAGCTTCTTCGTTACCGACAACAGCGGCAACAACTCCGGCACCGCCCAGATGGTGGTAACC